>JBBQCK010000537.1:0-2468 GCA_038318605.1 Tepidisphaerales bacterium
ATCCAGTAATCCGGCACGCCCATCGAAAGGCGATAATCGAAACCCAGCCCTCCCTCGCGCACCGACCGGGCCATGCCGACCATGCCGCTCACGTCCTCCGCGATGGTAATACAGCCCGGTCGAACCGCGTGCGCCACCTCGTTCGCCATTTGCAGATACACCATTGCGTCCGCATCAATGTTGTCGCCGAAATAGTCGTCGTAACTTGTGAACACCCGCGCCAGCCCATGATCCAGATAAAGCATTGACGTCACGCCATCGAAGCGGAATCCGTCGAATCGAAATTCCTCCAGCCAATAGCGCACATTGCTCAACAGCAGCCGCTGTACCTCGAAGATGCTGTAATCCCAGAGCAGAGAGTCCCACGCCGAATGCTGGCCGCGCGGGCCGGCGTGGAAATACTGGAATTCGGTCCCGTCGAAAAAGCTCAGCCCCTCCTGCGTATTGCGAATCGCATGCGAATGGACGATGTCCATGATGACGCGCAGGCCCATGCCATGCGCGGCGTCGATCAGGTTTTTGAGCTGCTCCGGCGTGCCAAATCTTGAGGTCGGCGCGTACAAACTGCTGACGTGATAGCCGAACGATCCGTAATAAGGATGCTCCTGCACCGCCATCAACTGAATGGCATTGTATCCGAGGTCACGCACGCGCGGCAGAATGTGGGCCGTGAACTCCTCGTAGCTGCCGACCTTCGTCTCCTCCTGCGCCATGCCCACGTGCGCCTCGTATACGCGCAAGCCGCCGGCCGGCTCTGATGGCGAGGGGTGCCGAAATGGAAATGCATCCGGCGGATTCCAGTATTGCCCCGTGAACGCCAGCGACTGCGGATCCTGCACAACCCGGCGGATGTACGCCGGAATCCGATCCATCCCGCCTTTGTCCGTGATGACATGGACCTTCACCAGGCTGGTGTGGGTCAGCCGGTCGGCGTATTCCTCATCCGGCAGAAAAAGGCTCCACACCCCGAATGAATCGCGCACCATCGGATTGGCAAATCGATCCCAGTTGTTGAAATCGCCAATCAGGCGCAGTTGTAGCGCGCCCGGCGCCCATTCGCGATACCACACACCGCTTTTGCCATACAACTCGCCGCGGTTGAAGCCAAAGTAATGATGCCCGCGAGAAATCGACCCGAGAATGCCGCCTTGCTCGTCGATGCGTTTTCGCCTTGCGAGATATTGGTGATGTCTGTGTCGAAGCGGCTCGGAGTAGTTCGCCAGCCACGGGTCGTGATCCATCAGCCCCGTGCCGTCGTTTGCCGCACGTTCGCGGGGCGCGGCCGCCAATGGGGGCGGCTGCGGCTGCGTTGATGCGGCACGCTTCATAGCGGCCTGCGCTGCGTCCGGCCGCGCGACAAGCCGGTCAACAGGCGCTGCTTCGTTCGTTTTTTGCGTCAAAGGTTTTGCCTTCGGTATCGCGGGCTTTTTATCGCGCGCCTTTGGGTTCACTGTCGTCGTTCGCGCGGCGGCAGGGGAGTTCTTGCGCTTCGAGGCCGGGGTGCTTCGCTTCGCTTTGCTCACGCCGACATTCTACACCTTTTGGTGAGGTTCCACCGCGCCTGAACCGTCGCTCGTCCGGCGACGCGGCCGGTCGTATAAAATCACCTTAAAAAAGGCGAAAGAGGCGCGACATCTATTTGCCCGGCTCATTGCGCTTGACGTAGAACACTGAATCCGTCGCCCGCGCCCCTATGAAGTGCAGGCTCATCGGGTACGACAGCTTGCTTGCCCCGAAGAACTGGAATATCCGCTCCCCGTGCTTGAACTGCCGCTCGAGGTTTTCGTTCACTTGATCCTCCAGCTCCGGCGGGATCAGCCGCTGGCGGTCGTAGTCCCAATGCGGGTCGATGCGCACCAGAAGATGCGCCTCGGCCCAGTCGATTGGATAGCCATGGATGTACCCCTCGCCCGTGTTGGGCGTGTAGCACCAGAAGCAGATGAATCGATCCTTCCAGACGGTGCTGGTGGCGTTGTCGGCGCCTGTGATAAGCCGTGCATGTGATGTGCGAATCGCCTGCCCCGCCAGCGGCTTGCAAACCCAGACTTTGCGGTCGCGTGTGTCATACACGCCGACATGCGGGTATTTTCCGTTGAATCGCTCCGTGCAGAATTTGGAGGAGACGCGAGGCCCCGCTGGCCCGTCGTCCTTGCGAAAACCGAACATGCGCCAATACCCTTCGCTGGCCGATATCTGGTCCCGCCGAAGGATAGCGCGCAGACGCAAAAATGACAGGGGGCGGCATCAGCTCATTACTTTGCAACTCTACGCCGCGCGCCGGGGCTGGACGACATAACCCCGCATTGCGACAATTCGCCGTGACGCAGCCGCTGAACGGCATTGCGTTACTCCGTGAAGGAAACCTATGACTGAACGCACGATTCAGCGAATCAACTTGACCAGCTTTTTCACTTCGCTGACGACAATCGTTCTCGGTGTGGTCATTGGGTTGCTCGGCGTCTGGGGAG
>JBBQCK010000538.1:0-2454 GCA_038318605.1 Tepidisphaerales bacterium
GCAACGGCCGCCGGACTGGCGTTCGCATCGAGTTTGGGAACTTCCGGCTCGCGTCCCAGCACGAGGAAGTCGGTATCGACGGTCAGCGTCGGGTATTCGGCATTTGTATCGCCGGGCTTTGGCTCATAGGCAAGACCACCCCAGCGATTCACCAGTTGGACCAGATTGTTGGTGTCGCCGGGATTCGGGCGATTGTCGTTGTTCAGATCAAATCCAGCGCCCGGATAAATCGCGAATCTGAACTTGGTGTTGCGGTTGTAAATCAGGTTGGCGATGGCGTCGCCTTCCTTTAATCGAGCGCCGGGCTCGATCCGCAGCACGCGGCAGCGCGCCTCGGCGCCGTCGATGTTGCTTACTTCGATCGAAGCAACACCCTGCGGCAAAACCTCTTCCTTACTCGCTTCGGCGATCGTTGGGATACGCACATCCGAGGCATACACTTCAAACGTCATACCGAGCGACATCTGATCCGATCGGCCCAGGCTGATCGACACGTCGCCATTGGAAAACACATGGGTAATCCGGCCATCCGGCTCCGTGAGCGCGGCGGTCGGCACAACAGGTCGCCGCGCCGCCAGGAAATCCTTGATGGCATCAAACTGTTTCTTGAGAACGTCGTATTCCTGAGATTTCTGAGCGAGCGTCGCAAGCGCCTTGTCCTTCTCCTGAGTGACCTGCTCGATCTGGACGGTGGTGCTTGCGGCGAGCTGATCGTTTAGCTTGCGAACGGCGACAAGCTCTTCCTTTACCTTATCGTCGGCCGATACCGTCTGCTTCTGGGCAAGGGCGACCGCCTCATCGCGCTGTTGAATAAGCGTGGCGATGTTGGCGCCGGCTTCCTCGGCCTTTTTCAATGCGGCATCGCGGGCGCTGGCGGCGGCGGCAGTAGCGGTTTTCAGGCTGTCAACCTTGTCACTCAACGCCCGCACCGCCTCGACCAGCGACGAGGCTTTCACATTTCCCTTTTGCTCGGCGTAGGCCAGTGAATTACCTGCCTGCTGCAGGAGCACATCATTCGGTGCATCGCTGCCAGTGATCGGCGTCACCACGTCGCGGCGGCTGCGCAGCACCATTCCCAGAATGCTCATCTGCGATGAGGTTGACTTTGTGCGCTCGTCTTCAAAACGTTTCACCTCGGGGTTGTTGTCGTCGTTGCCGACCCATTTCTCGCGGAACTTCTCATCCGCCAGCGCCTGCTTGCCGCGCTTGTCCCATTCGATCTGGTAATAGACGGCATAAATGCCGCCGATAAGTGTGGTGATCGAAAGTATGACGACGGCGGTGATCAATCCGGCACGAGAACCGCTTTGATTAATGGGGGGCATAAGGCCTCCGGGTGTGAAACCAGTGGTGTGAGGACGTTTGCGTCTGTCCGACCCCATCAAAATGGGCCGAACGCGAAGCGCCAGTCTACCCTTGCCGGCTAACACTGGTCAACAAAAACCCGCGCTTTCCATGCATCGTGCATCAGCCCCGCCGATAACCGTGGTGGCAATGGCAAATTGGGGCCGGTTCAATGCTAAAATCTGCACTCCGAACCTGGCAGGGCTATGAAGCGAACGATGGGCGCAGTGGGAGGGAACCAACAGCTGAGATGACGGTTTTCAGCTTTCAGATTCCAAATGCGGGCTTCGGCAACTGGCAACCAGCAGCTTACAGCTCCCCCGTGACCCCTTGCTTCCCACACGGCGCAAGCCAATATCTGAGGTCGCATGTCCGGGGATCGGCCTTTAACCTCTTCCAGTGGCAGGGTACACGCCGTGCAGCGGTTTGCGGCGCAGATCGGCCGGCAGCAGGCGGGGTTGCGGGCGCTTGCATGCCGCATCGGGCTGCCGCGATGGTCGTTGCCACTTGTTATTGCTTTGGCGGCGTTGCTTCTGGCGACGCTGCTGCAATATCTCCCGTTTTTTCGCACCGTGATGAGCCGGCTTGATGATGTGCTTTACGATTCAATGTATCGCACCCGGCCGGCGGTGGACATGCGCGATGCGGAGGTTGTCATCGTTGCGGTCGATGAGGCTTCGATCCATGCGATCAACGCCCGGCGTGACAAACAATCCGGGTACAACTGGCCGTGGCCCAGGCAGTATTGGGCACAGATGGTCCGCTATCTGGCGTCCCAGAAGCCGCGTGCGATTGTCTTTGATGTGTTGTTCGTCGAACAAAGCAGCTTCGTGGATGAATTTGACGACGACGCCGCGTTTGCGGCCGCGATTGACGAGGCGGCCGCGATGGGCGTGCCGGTGATTCTTGCGACACAAACCAATCGCGAAGGACATTCGCAGCCAACCGCCCTGCCGCTGAAAACGCCGGCCCGTCTTGGCGCGACGAATGTGACCGCCAGCGCCAGCGACGTTCAGCGTGTGTATGAGCCTTTCGTTCATGGCGCGCCGAGCCTTGCCATTCTGGCGGCCAGGGCGGGGGCGCCGGCAGCGCTCGCCCCGCCGAAAGATC
>JBBQCK010000539.1:0-2452 GCA_038318605.1 Tepidisphaerales bacterium
CCTCGACGCGCACGCGGCAAATCGCCTCCGCCGGTGATAGCTCTCCGGCGGGTGCTGGCGGTTCGGCACTTGCTAATTCTCCGCCAGAGGCCGCGTTTTCTCTGCGTGCGGATTTCCCATGAGGCAGTTCCTTCCTGGTCAACACACCATCTCTTCGCGGCGCCGATTGTGCTACTGGCGCAGTTTCTCCACTCGGTGCAGGTTCTCCGTTGCGTGCTATGGCGGTGTAGGCGAGGTCGGCGCCGCCAATTTGCCCGCCGGCCGACGCGTCGGCTGTGAATGCAAGCTCGCCCGCTTCGCCCGCCAGGCCGGCGACGACGATCTCAACATCGTCCGCACCATTGCGCGCCAGATTTTGGCGCAGCAATTGGGCGATCACAGGATCGGGCTCAAAGGTGGTGATGCGCGCCGCGGGATGCTGCTGGCGAAAGCGCAAGACCGATACGCCCATGTTCCCGCCACCATCGATGATTCGCGGGAAGGCCGAATCGGTTGTGAAATCATAAATGCGGCGGACGCATACGTCCTTGAACTGCATGTAGGCGTTGGGGCCATCGGTAATAGTCAGCCGCCATTCGCCGAGCCGAACGACCGAGCCGGCCGGGCGATGCCACAGACGCCGGCGCAGGCGAGCCAATGTGCGGGCGTCATATTTTTTCGCCGGTCCTACAAGTCCAGCCGACGACGAGAGGTCAGCGAGGACTGGCGAGCGGGTTGGAACAGCGGCTGCGGGCACAAAAAGATCATCGGCCGGGCGGCCAGCGTCCGATAAATGTTTTATGAGTTCGCTGCGCATTGCATTGCTGTCGCATCAGTGGCCGGGCGCGAGAATGGGCGGCATCGGAAGTTACGTTGTGCAATGCGCGGCGTCGCTGGTGCTGGCAGGCCATGAGGCACACATTTTTACATTGGCAATACCGGCTGACGCGAGAATCGTGCTGCCGGCCGGTGTTGTGGTGCATGAAGTTGCCGACCTGGCACAGCGCGTAGAGATCGGTGTGGTGCCGCCGGCGGTGGCCACGGCGCTTTTAGCGGGGGGCGAAGGGGCGCATCGGCTTTCGATCGGCTGGCTGCTATGTGCGGCTGTGCGCGAGGTGCATGCTCAAATGCCATTTGATGTGGTCGAGGCGCCGGAGGTGGAGGCGATGGGATTGCCGCTGGCGATGGATGACGGCTTCCGCGCCGCCGTAGTAACGCATCTTCATTGCTGCACGGCGATCGCGCAGCGCGCGCACTGCGTAGCGATGGACGATCAGCAACGGCTAAAAGCATCACTGGAGTTTTGCGCCATCGCGTTGGCAGATGCCGTCTGCGCGCCGACGCGAGCCGTGGTGCGAGCAACTGAATGCGAAACGTCGCTTGTGAGTCGGCCGACGATTATTCCGCACCCCTATTTGCTTGAGTCAACAGCCCGAGCTGTGCCGATGGCCGACCCGGCGCGCTGCGACGGCACGGCGCTGTTCATTGGCCGACTCGAACATCTGAAGGGCGTCGATCTGATCGCCGAAGCTTTGAACACCTCGCTGCGCGATCATCCATCGGCGCGATTCTGCTTCGTCGGCCCAGATACACCGACCGGGCCGGGTGGGCGGTCGATGCAGGGACACCTGCGCGAACTTTTGAGGGACGATGTCGCTGATCGTGTGGAATTTACCGGCGAGCTTTCGCGGGACGAGGTGACGCGCCTACTGGCAGAGGCGGCTTTCGTGGCGATGCCGAGCCGGATGGAAAATTTTTCGATGGCGGCATGCGAAGCAATGGCGTCTGGGAGGGCGATGATTGTCGGCGCGGGCACTGGCCTTGAGGAAGTCGTCGGCGACGCGGGGTTGATCGCGCAGCGAGATAATGCGGCGGATCTTGCACGATGCATGACGCGCATGTGGGCAAATCGTGATTTGCGGCGGGCGTTCGGACTGCGCGCGCTCGATCGCGTACGGAATCATCTTGACCCCATGGCGATCGGCGAGGTGCGGGCGAACTTCTATCGCGACGCAATGCGCCGCCGCGCCGCCCGCCGTCCAACCGAACATCGCGTAATGTCGCTGACGCCCGGGTCGCTGGCGGCCTGCCTGCCGGCGCTGGTCAATATGATCGGAACGTTGTCTGGTTTTGCAGTAGCAATGACGCCGGGCCGGCGGCTGCTGGAAATTTTTGATGCGATCGCCGATGGCACGAGTGCCGAAGTTTGGCTTTATGGCGCGGGGAAGCATACATCGCGCCTGCTAGCGGAGCGGCACCTGTGGGAATCGGTCGGGCATCGGGTCGCCGGCATTTTGGACGACCATCCGCGCTTTGCCGATTCGGGTCGTTTCGCCGGCGTGCCGGTGATCTCAACGGCGTCGGCACACGCGCTGGCGGTGTCCGGGCGATTCAAGCACACGGTCGTGCTAAGCACCGACACATACGAGGATCAGTTCTGGGAAAAGACCGCGCCGCTGCGCGCCTGCGGCGT
>JBBQCK010000540.1:0-2452 GCA_038318605.1 Tepidisphaerales bacterium
TGACCAATCTTGTTGAGTCTTCCACTGATCAGGATCTTGAACAGCTCGCCTCCTTGTTTCGCCTGTTGGCCGACAAAACCCGGCTGAGCATTCTCATGCGACTTGCCGCCGGCGAGCGCAACGTCTCGCTGTTATGCGAGGAACTTCAGCTCCCCCAGCCGACGGTAAGCCACCATCTCGCCTTGCTGCGGATGAACAACGTCGTCGGCAACCGTCGGCATGGCAAACGGGTGTTTTACGCGCTCAACGGAACAATGCGCCGTGGTGAGGATGATTCGCTGCATTTCTGCACGCAGAATTTTACCGTTCGCGTCGGGGGATAGGGGGAAGTTGCAAGGTGCATGTACCGTTTGGCGTGCTTGCCGCGGAAATTGCAGGCTGCATGTTTGCCTCAGGCGCGGCATGAGCGAGAGATGCAATTTCGTCCCTCCTCGCAATTGTTGATCCGTTGGCATAATGGGCATGGCGGCGGCCTGCTGCCGGAAATCTACTATGACGCCCAACACTGAAAAACCCGCGCACACCAATCGTCTCGCGAACGAAACCTCCCCCTACCTCCAGCAGCACCAGCACAATCCGGTGGACTGGTATTCTTGGGGCCCCGAAGCCTTCGAGCGCGCGCGGGCCGAGAACAAGCCGATTTTTCTCTCCGTCGGTTACTCAACCTGTTACTGGTGCCATGTGATGGAGCGCCAGAGCTTTGAAAATAAACAGGTTGCCAACGAGATGAATCATCGCTTCATCAACATCAAGGTCGATCGCGAAGAGCGCCCCGACGTCGATCAACTCTACATGACCGCCGTACAGGTTCTCACGCAGCAGGGCGGCTGGCCGATGAGCGTGTGGCTCACGCCGGATCTTCGGCCATTCTACGGCGGCACCTATTTTCCACCGACCGATCAACATGGCCGGCCCGGTTTCGTTACCCTCTGCCGCGGGCTCGATGATGCATGGCAACGGCGCAACAACGACGTACAGGTCGCCGCAAACCAGGTGAGCGACATCCTGCGCCAACTCGCCGAACCCGCGCCCCCCGCAAAAGCCGTCGATATCGATCTGACGTTCATCGAAAGTCTGATTGAACGATCCATCGCCGATTACGACGCCGACCTCGGTGGTTTCGGTTCAGCGCCGAAGTTTCCACGACAGACGCTGCTCGAATTGCTGCTGGTTTTTGGCGGGGCCGAGACACCCCCCGACTCCGCTGTTCATCCCAACGCCGAACTCAAATCCAATGCCCTCTCCCGGGCGCTGCACACGCTCGACAAAATGGCGGCCGGCGGCATTCGCGATCACCTCGGCGGCGCATTTCACCGTTATTCGACCGATGCACGATGGCTCGTACCGCATTTTGAGATCATGCTGTACGACAACGCGATGCTTGCGTGGTGCTACGCCGAAGCCTACCGCCAGACTGAGTCACACGCGTATGCATCGATCACGCGGGGCATCTGCGATTTCGTTCTGCGTGAAATGACCGCCCCGGCCGGCGGGTTTTACACCGCGTTCGACGCCGAAGTCGATGCGCGCGAGGGGCAAAGCTACCTCTGGACGCGCGACGAGGTGCGCGACGCACTAAGCAGGACACGCGTGCTGATCCCGGGCGACGCCGAACCGGCCGGCCAATTGGAACCGGTCTTTTCCGAACACGACATTGCGCTTTTCACCAAAACATACGGCCTCGACGACGGGCCCAACTTCGCCGATCCGCACCATGGCAACGGCCGGGCGGACTCCAACGTTCTTTATCTGAAGGCCACACTCGACGAAGAACTCGACGCAACGCTCGAACCCATGCGCCGGCGGCTCTACGCCGTGCGGCAGCAGCGCCGCCAGCCGCTCTTTGACACTAAAATAATCACAAGCTGGAACGCGCTGATGATTCGCGGCCTGGCGCACGCCGGCGCTGTGCTGGGCGAACAACGGTACCTGGACGCGGCGGCGGGGGCGGCAGACTTTTTGCTGCATCATCATCGCCGGGAGAATGGATCGATTTGGCGCACGTCGCGCGACGGTCGGCCAAGCCACGATGGTTTTGTCGATGACTACGCATTTCTCGCCCAAGCGCTTCTCGCGCTGCGCGACGCCGGCGCCGGGGATGACACGCGCCGAGAACAGGCGGCGGGAGTGGCGGCCGCGATGGTTCTGCAATTTTCCGGCAACGCCGACGCGCCGGGACCAACTGGCCCGCTCTATTTTTCCCCGGCCGGCTCCGAATTGATCGTTCGTCAGAAAGTCGCCAGCGACTCCCCCCTGCCCAGCGGCAACGCGATCGCCGCGATGGTGATGCAGCAGCTCGGCCGGGATGAGGACGCACGGTCGATCATTACCGCCTTCGCCCGGCCATTACACGCCCAGGCAGAGGCAATGGGCGCCATGCTACAGGCCGCGCTGCTTTATGTGCGATCGCATGGCGCAATGAAGATTGAGTCGTCGTCGGCCGCGGGTGTTT
>JBBQCK010000541.1:0-2439 GCA_038318605.1 Tepidisphaerales bacterium
CAGAAAATTGATCTCGTCGGCGCTGCATAGAAGCACGCGGCGATTCTGACTGGCGGCGATGATTGTTTCGGCCCCGCTGATGACCGCGGCCAGACATACTTCCGCGCCGCCGGCGGGGCGGGCAAAACGCCGCCCCGAACGCGTCGAGATTTCGCGCAAAGTGTCCAGCCCGAACCGAAGCGTGTAGCCGTCGGTAGTCACCGCCAGGCCGTGCAGTTTGGGCGGGACCTCCGGCACTTTTGGATTGGTCGCGGTTAGCTTCAGTGGCAGCACGCGTTCGTCCATTGATATCGCGGCGACGATTTTTTCTCCGTCCTTTAATTTGAATAGCTTCTGGATTGGCTCGCCGTAGCCCGTTGTCGCGGGGACGTCGATGATGCGAGCCGAATAGGCTGTACCGAAGTTGCTGAAAAATGCGATCGTCGCCCGCGTGCTGCCGGCCACCAGAGCCAGAATGCGATCGCCCTCGCGCAGGCGGGTTGTTTCGGGGTTGATCTCCTTCTGCCGTTTCACCCACCCGTCGGCAGTGACGAGCACATGGTTGTCCTCGGCTACGATGAAATCCTCGGCGGAATATTCGACTTCGTTCTCTGCAGCCTCGATAAGCGTGCGGCGCTTGTGGCGGGGCTCCTTGCCGAATGTACGGGAAAGCTCCTCGATCTCCTGCTTGACGATCTCCCACAATCCCTTGGCGCTTTGCTCTCCGAGCAGACGCCGGATTTCCTTTGCTCGCTTGTTTCGTTCGGCCAGCTCGTCGCGGATGAGATTGATCTCCAGCCGCGCCAGGCGATAGAGCTTGAGTTCGAGAATGTCGTCAACCTGCTCGGGATCGAGCCCGTCATCTTTTGGCTTGCGCGGACCGTGCGGATCGACGCCGTATTTTTTCAGGATCCGGTCGGCCGCGTCGGCTTTGCCTTCGCTGGCGCGGATGAGCTTGATGAGGTCGTCGAGAATGTCGAACGCGAACGCGAAGCCTTCCAGCGTGTGAATGCGCTTGCGAAGCTGCTCTAGCTCATGCGCCAGCCGGCGCGTCACCACGTCGAGCCGGAAATGCAAAAAGTGCCACAAAATCGCCTTGAGTCCCAGGCGTTCCGGCCGGCCCACTTCGGGGTTGTCCGTTGGAATCAGGCAGGTCAGATTGACATTGAAATTTGTCTGTAGCAGTGTGTGCTTAAACAAAAACGCCATCACCTTGTCGATCTCGGCGTCGCGCTTGAGCTGCAGTTCGATGCGCACGTCATCCGTGCTGATGTCCTTTACATCGAGCAGCAACGGCATTTTTCGGCCTATGACAATCTGGGCAATCGCCTCCACCAGATCCGCTTTGTTCACCCCATAAGGAACGCTTGTGATGTAGATGATCTGGGCAGCGCGGCTGGCAGGGCCTTTTTCCCAGGTCGCCCGCATACGAATGGCGCCCTGGCCGGTCTTGTAGATTTCGCGCAGTTCGTCGCGCGTGTTGAGCACCTGGCCGGCGGTTGGAAAATCCGGGCCGCGCACGGCGTCGTTGGCGACAAGCTGATATTCCTTGATCTCCGGATCTTCGATGAGCTTCAAGAGCGCCGCGCAAACCTCTGCGAGATTGTGCGGCGGAATGTTGGTCGCCATACCCACGGCGATGCCGGTTGATCCGTTCACCAACAGATTGGGCAGCTTGCTGGGGAGGACGACGGGTTCTTCGCGCTGGCCGTCGTAGTTGGGGCGAAAGTGGACAGTCCCCTGGCCGATTTCGCTGATGGTTTCGGCGGCGATGGGGGTGAGGCGGCATTCGGTGTATCGCATGGCGGCGGCCGGATCGCCGTCCATCGAACCGAAATTTCCGCTGCCATCGACGAGCGGCGCCCGCATGACAAACGGCTGCGCCATGCGCACCAGCGCTTCATAGATGGAGCCGTCGCCGTGGGGGTGATATCGCCCCATGACGTCGCCGACGACCGTTGCGCATTTGCGATGCTTCGCGTCGGCCCGTAGGCCGTTCTGCCACATAGTATAGACGATTCGGCGATGCACCGGCTTAAGTCCATCGCGCACATCCGGCAAGTCCCGGCTGGTGATGACCGACAAGGCATAATTCAGGTCCCGCGCCTCGGCGAGCTCATGCAGCGATGCGCCATCCTCGCCGGCAGGGGGCGGCGATCCGCCCGGGCGCGCACCGTCATTGCCGCCACCGTTGGGCGCGGCGACATCCGGCAAATCGCTGGCGTCGTCGCTGGCCGACTTCGTACTTTTGCTATCACCCACGGTCTTCACGGCCATCCATCGCCTCCTGCGTCGCATTGGCGTGCGGGCAAAGCCCGAATATGCAGCAAACCATCAAAAGTCACTTCCGCAGGGCGGTTCGACGTCCTGCGGCGTTTCTTTCAACGCCTACTTCGGCGTTATCGGCCGCAACAGGCAAACGCCTGCCATTTTTCCGATGCACGTTAGTATATTGTTCGG
>JBBQCK010000542.1:0-2431 GCA_038318605.1 Tepidisphaerales bacterium
CGGGATTCGGACATGTGTTCTGCATCGAACCACCTCAATAAAAGGATCAAAACGCGCTTGCCATTACATCAGCCGAACGGCGGCTTCGCAATTCCGGGCGGGTAGGGGTAGCAGGCAGCGGCCTTCGGCCGCCAAATCGCCCTTCGTCTCTTTGCAACGTCGTGTTCGCCTTCCTTCGCGGATTCGGATTCCCGCCTTCAGGTTGGATATCGCAAGTTTGCAACTGTATCCAGGCATCGCGCCGGATGGCGAATCCCGGCGGAGTATCCAGTATCCTGTCCACCATCACATGGATCGGCCGCGCAATGCTTTTCTCGACCGCGGGCTATATGTCATCGCCCGCTGCGTCGCGTGCATTATTCAGGGGTTGCCGCCCGAACTGGCGCTGCAGGTGGGCAAAGTTGCCGGCGCCCTCACCTACTACCTCGACGCCGCCCATCGTCGCCGCGCGCTGGAGAATCTGGCTCATGCCTATCCGCAACTGAGCCCCGCCCGCCGACGCACGATGGCGCGCGCCAGCCTCCAGCACCTGGGGATGCTCGGCATCGAGGTACTGCTCACCACCCGCATGATTCATCTGCGCAGCTGGGCACGGCACGTCCGGCTTGTGAATATCCAGGCGGTGCTCGGATTGCTGGTCAAACCCTCGCGCAAGCGCCGCGGGCTTATCATGCTCACCGGCCACTATGGCAACTGGGAAATCCTCGGCTATGTGCTGGCGACGTTGGGGTTTGAAACCTGGTCGGTGGCGCGGCCGCTTGATAACCCGTACATCAACCGTTGGCTGCTGGGTGTGCGCGAGCGGCGGGGGCAGAAAATGATCGACAAAAAGGGCGCCACCACGGAAGTCACCGGCATCTTGGAAAACGGCGGGGCGGTTGCGTTCATCGCCGATCAGAACGCTGGGAAGAAGGGCACGTTCGTCGATTTTTTCAATCGCAAGGCCTCTACCTATAAATCGATCGCCCTCCTTGCTATGCAATACGAAGTGCCCGTCGTGGTCGGATACGCCCGCCGGCTGAACGACCGATTCACCTTCGAGGCGGGCGTGCGCGACATCATCTATCCGGCCGACTGGCGCCATGCCGACGATCCCGTTTTTTACATTACTCAGCGCTATACGGCCGCCCTTGAAAGCGTGGTGCGCGAAGCCCCGGACCAGTATTTCTGGTTTCACCGACGCTGGAAAACACGCCCCCGTGGCGAGGGTGTCGCCCAAACTGCGTGATTTTGCTTTCGTGGGGCGGTTGTTATAATCCCCGCCATGAACACCCTCGCCGCATTCTTCGAGACATGGAATATCGCCCTGCTGGCTCTGGGCGCTGTGCTCATTGTGGTCTATGTCATTGTGAAAAAGTCCAACAAGCGGTGAGCCGCCGGCCGGCTGCTCAGCAATAGTTTGCCGACCCTGGCCGGCGCGCTGGCTGCGCTTCTCTTCGTCCATTGTTTTTTGCGCCACACTTTGCCGTGCGGCGCGGGTGGCGATTCATTCCCATTGCCACGCGATATCAATCTGAACATCCGGATGCAGGCTCTGGTGAACGGGGCACGTCATGGCCGCGTTTTGCAAGCGCTGGCGATTTTCCTCGCTTAACGATGCCGGCAAGGTAAACGTCACGCCAAGCCTGCCAATTCGGCGGCGCGGCTGCGTGACCATTTCCTTGGTCACAATCACCTTAGCCCCGCGCACGTCGATCTCATGCCGGCGGGCAACGATGCCGATCACCGTGAGCATGCAGGTCCCCAGCGCGGTGGCGACAAGATCGGTCGGCGAAAACGCTTCACCCCGCCCCTCATTGTCCACCGGCGCATCAGTCGTCAGCCGATTCCCCGACGGCCCATGGATCGCCTCGCACCTCAGCTCGCCTTCGTATGTGACTTCAATTTTGGTCATGCGGGAATTGTAGGGGACATTCATCGCAACGCCGAGGAACCGAAGAACATGAACGAAAAGCCGCAAAGGCACGAAGGGCAACTTCAAGCCGACAACCAGATTTGAGACGGAAGCCCATTTATCTGCGGCCTGTAGCTTCTTCCCCCAACTATCGCCTGCAATTCCAGCGGCCGGCAACTTCTCTCAATACCCCGTCGCTTCGCCAGGATTTCGGCCGCGCGGGATGTGAAAGTGCTTTGAGCACCCCGGGCCGCGCCAGCAGAGTCGGCCGGCCGGGCGGCGATGCGTGAGCTGGCGGTAAAACGAAAATGTGATCCCCAGCCATTGCACCACATCAATGCGGCCGACCGGTGCCAAGCCCGAGCGGGTGTTGTTTCGGATCGATCGGATGTTGCGCTCATGAATTATGCTGTACACGCAGTTTCGGCCATTTTCCGCCCCCCAGCGCAGCCGTTCATCCACCAGCAGCGTTTGCAGGCGCCGGCCGCGATGCGACGGAAGTACATAGCAGTTCAAAATCTGAATGCCATCGGCGCC
>JBBQCK010000543.1:0-2428 GCA_038318605.1 Tepidisphaerales bacterium
GCATTGGCCCGCGTGCAGCTCGACATATTGTTGGGGCGAAACCTCGAAGAGCGCTTGCACGCGCGCCGCGACCCGCCCGGTTTTTTGGAACGCCCAGACCGCATCCCCGATACGGATTGCTTCGATTGGCCGCGGGCCATCCGGCGTCTGAACGAGAGTTCCCTCTTCGATGCAGCCGCCACCTCCGCGCGCCAGCGCGGGCGTTGCCGCCGCCAGCAAGAGCAGCGCGAGGATTGCCAGGGGCAGGCGTTTCATTGGGCTCAGTGCAGGGCGGAAATCAGCCCGCCGAGAATGGCCGCCGCGACGACAATGCTCACGCCCAGGATGGCCGCGGCGCAAACGCGCCCGTGATATTCCGCGACGGCGCGGTTGCCGCGAATGATCTCTTTCGCCTCGTCAACGTCGGGCGTGATCTTGTTCATCAGCCACGGCAGCACCATTGTCGATGCCATGACGAGAAAAATGCCTACGCAGGCTCCGACAATGGCGAACGTGACCGCCCAGCCGACGCTGCGAAACGTGTCTTGAATATCGGGCATAATACCGGCTCCTTTTGTTCAGCCAGGCAAGGCAGTCCGTGCCGCGCACTTCATAGCACACTGCGCAACTCGGACTAGACCTTGACGCGCGGCGCTTCGCGCTGGTCGCCTGATTCAATCTGGAAAAACTCCCGCGGTGCAAATCCCATCGCGTCCGCCAGCAGGTTGTTCGGAAATGATTGCAACGACGCGTTGTAGATTTGGACGGTATCGTTGTAGTACTGGCGCGAAAAGCTGATGCGATTTTCGGTCGCGGTGATCTCCTCCTGCAGCGACAGAAATGACTGGTTGGCTTTGAGATCGGGGTATTGCTCGATAACCGCCATCACACCGCGGAGGCCGGCCGACAGGGCATTTTCAGCATTCGCCTGGTCTGCCACCCCGTTCGCGGCCACGGCGCGATTGCGCGCCGCGATGACGCGTTCGAGCGTATCGCGTTCGTGTGCGGCATATCCTTTTACAGTGTTCACCAGGTTGTCGATCAGGTCGTAGCGACGCTTGAGTTGCACGTCGATCTGCGCCCATGCGCCCTGTGCCTCCGTGCGCCGCCGCACCAAGCCATTGTAGACAACAACTACCCCCAGGCCTGCCAATGCGACAAGCGCCGCGAGAACCAGTGAAATGGCGAGCATGGTTTGCATGTCGATGAACCCAGCGTATGCGGACGCGCGGCGCGCTTCAAGGATTTGTGGTGCGGCCGAACACACGGAACACAAATGGCGACCCGGCGGCGTTGGCGCACTCCGACAGGTTGCGTAGGATCGCCCTCATGCCACGCAAATCGAGCGACAGCGCCGCGCGAACCGCCCGACTGCGCCTACATCTGCGCGCCGAGCGCGCGATGGGGCTTGGCTCGCTACCGGTGAAGCGATCTGGGACGACACGCCCCAAAAGGTCGGACCTGAAACAATCCGGCCAGACCGATGGAAGCGTCCAATCCAGCCGCCGGGCAATTGTCGATTCGATGCGCGAATCGCCCGTTGCGCCCCGCGCGGTGCCACAATCACATCCTGCTGCCGCCGGGCGGGCGATGCGCGCGAAATCGCCCCTCGCCGAGCCATCGCCCGCTCCGCACGTTTCCGGCGGTGGCGGCGCGCCGGGTGTAGAGGACCTCGGTCCCTTCAGCGATTCGCCGCCGGTGCGAGAAGAAAAAATCAGGCTCTTGACGCTGCTGGATACACAACATGTAAAAGGATGCACGCGCTGCCGTCTTTCCGAAGGCCGAACGCACACCGTTTTTGGCGAGGGAGACCCTGACGCTCGGCTTCTTTTCATCGGCGAAGCGCCCGGCGAACAGGAGGATCTTCAGGGCCGGCCATTCGTCGGACGTTCCGGCCATCTGCTGGACAAAATGATCGCTGCGATGGGCCTGTCGCGAGAGGATGTTTTCATTGCCAACGTCGTCAAATGCCGACCGCCCGACAATCGCGAGCCGTTGGCCGACGAAGTGGCGGCGTGCAGCGGATATTTGATTCAACAGATCGAGTGGATCCGGCCGCACGTCATTGTGACGCTCGGCAAGTCGGCGGCACAGCTTATGCTTCGCTCGAAACTTTCACTGAGCAAAATGCGCGGGCGATGGCATGACTGGCGCGGCATCCGACTCATGCCAACTTATCATCCGTCCTATGTATTGCGGAACTACACGGCCGAGACACGACGGACGGTATGGGAAGACCTTCGATTGGCAATGGACGCGCTTGGCATTCAGCCGGAAGCGGGCGGCGGGCTGCCGACATAGCGCGCAAAATACGTGCATCCGGAGCGCGCATTCATCCCGTCGAGGCGCAGTCATGCCGCGCCGCGCAGCGATTTCGATTTTGTCCGGGCGACGCCTTGATGCATCACCGCGGCGCGAAAAGATCGCGCTCCGCGCCAAGCGGTTCGCC
>JBBQCK010000544.1:0-2423 GCA_038318605.1 Tepidisphaerales bacterium
CAGCGCAACCCTCATCCACACTCTTCGCGGCCGTACCACGCTGGCTGACGGACTGGCAAACGCCGCCATGGACGCCCGCCGCGATGTGACCGAACCGGCCAACGATCTCGCGGAAAGCAAAGCGGCCAATGCGCAAAATGAGGCACCACCGCACGAGCCGAAGAAAGGAGACCGCTTTGCCTGCCCACGTTGCGGATGCACGCTTGAAATCCTGCAACCCACCACTGTACGGCCTCATCAGTTGCGGCCATTCACCTGCCAGTGCGGAATGGTAATGACGCCGACGCCCTGATCTTTCGCTTGCGTCGTCATTCACCTGCGGCGGTGTATGATTTCAACATGTACCGCTTGAGCAGAGAAGTAAGATTCGCAATCAACGCCGACGAAACCGGCCGCGCCGAATCAACGATGCCGCGCAACGGCCACGGCGGCGCCCCGCCCATCAGCGGCCTGGCACATTTCTACGCCCTTCAATTCACCGTAAGTGGACGCATCGAACAAAACACCCAATATCTCGTGAACATCAAACGCATCGACGAAATGGCCCGCGAGATGGTGATACCGGCCATCGCCCTATGGGTCGCCCGCCTCGGCAGGCCGGGCACGGCAAAGTTCATTGCCGAGTTGTTCGAAATCGCCGCCAAATGCGTTTGGCCGGCCGGGGCTTTGCTTGAGTCCCTGAACTGGCGGACCAGCCCCTACCAAACCATCGTCTGTATTGCCTCGGAGCTTCCAATGACACGATTCAGTCAGAAGTTCGAATTTTCCGCTACGCATCGCCTTCACAATCCAAAACTCAGCGACGTTGAAAATCGCGGACTGTTTGGGAAATGCAACAACGCCCACGGCCATGGTCACAATTATGAATTGGAAGTCACCTTACGCGGCCAATGCGATGCGTCCGGCGTACTGATCCCGATCAGTGAACTCGAGCGCATCGTCGCCTCGTCGATTCTGACCCGCTTTGACCATAAAAATCTGAATGTCGAATTGCCCGAGTTTGCCGAGGTTATCCCCAGCGTCGAAAACATTGCCCGCGTGATCTACTCAATCCTTCAGACGGAGATTTCCCAAACCGTCCGACCCGGCGTTGAGCTGGCGGCCGTCACCGTCTGGGAAACGCCAAAAACGTGGTGCGAATATTCGGAGCCCGCGTGAATAAGCCCCCCCGCCTCAGTCCCCAGTCAAACCAAACCTCCCGTCTGCGCGAGTTGGATAAGAAGCACCTCTGGCATCCGTTCACGCCGATGAAGCGGTGGCTCGAATCCGATCCGCTCGTCATTGTCGCCGCCGATGGCATGCATCTGATCGACAGCGACGGCAACCGCTATCTCGACGGCGTCAGCAGCCTCTGGTGCAACGTCCATGGCCATCGAGTGCCCGCCATCGACGATGCCATTCGCCGGCAACTCGATCTCGTCGCCCATTCAACGATGCTCGGCCTGTCGAACGAGCCGGCCATCAATCTCGCACATCAGCTAACCGCACTCGCCCCGGCGAACCTGACACGCGCCTTCTATAGCGACAGTGGTGCCACAGCGACAGAGGTCGCTTTCAAGATGGCGGCGCAGTACTGGTTCAACACCGGCCGGCCGGAAAAGACCGAGTTCATCGGCTTCGCCTCCGCGTACCACGGCGACACCGTCGGCGCGATGTCGATCGGCCGTGTCGATGCGTTCCATCGGCCCTATTTCCCAATGTTGTTCAAGGTGCATTTCGCGCCGACGCCATTTACCTACCGCCCTCCCGCGGACGCCGGCGCGGATGTGATGGCATATTGTCTGAACGCACTCGATCGCATTTTGGCGGAACATCACAAGCGCATCGCCGCAATCGCTATCGAGCCAATCGTGCAGGGAGCTGCGGGAATCATCGTCCACCCCTCCGGATTTTTACGCGAGGTGCGAAGGCTGGCAACGCAATACAACGTGCTGCTCATCGCCGACGAGGTGGCAGTCGGATTCGGCAAAACCGGCCGGATGTTTGCCTGCGAACATGAGAACGTCCGGCCCGATCTCTTGTGCTGCGCCAAAGGCCTGACCGGTGGTTACCTGCCGCTCGCGGCAACCCTGGCAAGCGAGGAGATTTTCAACGCGTTTCTCGGCGAACCCTGGGAAGGCCGCACGTTTTTCCACGGCCACACCTACACCGGCAATCCGCTGGCCTGCGCCGCCGCGCTGGCGTCGCTGTCCCTGTTTGCCGATGGCCGCCTTCTGACTTGCGTGCGCGAAAAAGCCGCCGCGCTCGCCAAAATGCTCGAACCGCTTGGCGACCTCACGCATGTGGGCGAAATCCGACAATGCGGGATAATGGTTGGCGTCGAACTGGTCGAAGATAAGCCGTCGCGCCGGCCGTTCGATGCGAGAAAACGCATCGGCCCCACCGTCTGCGATCGGATTCGCAACCACGGCGTAATCCTCCGG
>JBBQCK010000545.1:0-2398 GCA_038318605.1 Tepidisphaerales bacterium
CGCGCGGTGATGCGATCGACGACTTCGGGAATGCGCTTGGCGGGGATGGATGCGATCGCCAGGCCGTAAGAAGCGCCGTTTTCCAGCCATTTTCCGCCGAGGACGACCTGGAAGTGCGGCACGCCAAAGCCGTTGATGGTCTTGGAGTTGCCGTAGAAGCCCAGGTCCGCGACATGGTGCTGGCCGCAGGAATTGAAGCAGCCGGAAACCTTGATGCGGAGCGTGCGGATCGCTTCGTCGAGTGAGGCGTTTTGAGCAGCCAGGCGGTTGCGCAATTCGCCGGCAAGGCCGCGGGATGAGGCGATTCCGAGCTTGCAGGTGTCGGTGCCGGGGCAGGCGGTGACATCGACGATCGTGCCGGCGCCACCTTCGGACAGGCCGAGCTTGTCGAGCGCCTGATACAACTGCGGCACACGGCCGGCCGGCACCCATCGGAGCACAATGTTCTGCTCGACGGTCAGCCTTGCCGGGAACGGGCTTTGGTCTTTCTGATCGCCGGCAAATTCGCGTATCAGATCCGCCAGCGCCCGCGCCTGCGGCGCGGTGAAGTCGCCCAGCGGCAGCGTGACGGTGACGGTGGAGTAGCCCCCCTGCCGCTGGTCATAGACATTGGTGGCGGCCCAGGCTTCGTAGCCCGCGGGGAGCGCGCCCCGGCCAATCTGGACCAGCGGCTGCGAGCCCTGGTCGTGGTACTTTGGAATCTCATCGTAAAAGCGCCGCCAGGAATCGTCTGTGGGCATCGACGCCAGTTCTTCGCGGACCACGCGTCGAAACTCGTCGATGCCGAGCTTTGCCACAACGAACTTGATGCGAGCCTTGTTGCGATTGCGCTTTTCGCCCAGACGCGCAAATACCCGGCCAACGGCGCGGGCGAGCGGGAAAATATCCTGCTCGGCGACAAACTCCTCCAAGACCTTCGCCTGATGCGGCACAGCGCCCAGCCCGCCGCCGACGAGGATCTCAAAACCGCGGACTTTTTTGCCGTCGATCTCGCGCTCCATGGCGACGCCGCCGAGGTCGTGGATCGTCACCAGCGCGCACGCCTCGTGGCGGCAACCTGAAAACGCGATCTTGAACTTGCGGCCAAAATCCTGCGTGTCGGGATGCCCGAGCAGATAAAACGCGACGGCCCGGGCATAGGGCGTGACGTCAAAGGTCTCAGTGCGGCAAATACCAGCCAGCGGGCAGGCCGTCACGTTGCGGACCGAATTGCCGCACGCTTCTTTCGTGGTGATGCCGACTTCCGCCAGCCGGCGAAAAAGGTCGGGGGCATCTTCTATGTGCACATAATGCAACTGAATGTCCTGACGCGTGGTGACGTGCAGGATGTTGTCGGAGTATTCCTCGGCGAGATCGGCGAGGCGCTCGATCTGTTGCGGATTCAACCCGCCGAACGGAATTTTGATGCGCTGCATGCCTGGCGCATCCCAATGAGTGTCGGGGCCTTTTGTATGCTGGGAAAAGCTGAGCTGGCGGGTCTGGATTCCGTCGTGGCGATGGCCGTTGTCGTAACGCTGGCCATACGCGCCGCGGCGGAGACGCACTTCGGCGAAGACTTTCTCCTCGATCTTGCCGGCCTTTCGCAGCGCCATCTGGGCGGCGAAGTTGTCGATTTCGCGCTCCTGATCGGCCGGGATCTGGCCGGCCACGACATCTTTCCAATTCCGAGGATCTGATGAATTCATCGCCAAACTCGCTTTTAGCATCAATAACCGCTATTTCCTATATTCCAACTAGGAATATCGGAGTTCATTTGAAAGAACCATCGTAGTAAGCAAAATGGCTCGAATCAACGATGTTCCGACAAACCGCAAAGAAAGCACGGCGCTTTTCGGCGGATAATCGCAAAATCAGGCTTTCGCAGGCGGCTTCACGACGCCGATCGTGAGCAGCAGGTTTGCATAGACGCGCTGGTCGCCGGAGGCGATGGTCAAACACACATCCGGCTCTGCGCCCGCGCGATAGAAGTTGAAACGCTCGATCGAAGTCAGGTCCATTGGCGTCCCGGCATCCGCAAGCGCTTTGCGAAACTCGTTCCAGACGGGCGGATCATCCAACATGGCATATGACCCGGATTTCAAGGTCTCCATCACCGCCGCCTGCTCGATGGGCACGATGCTCAGCACCGCGCGCAGAACATCCGTCACGCTGACCAGGCCCGGCGAAAGATTGAGATACACCAACTCGGCATTCGGGCCGCGCGTGGTGGAATGGGGATAATTGCCATCGGAGATGAGAATGCGCGAACCATGGCCGGCCCGCGCAATCGCGCCGAGAATCTGCGGATGAAGCAATTGTCCTTTGAGCATCAGGTCACCTGTTCGCTGCGCCGAAATCCTCATGATCGGCAAACCAGAGCGCGCCCCAGATTTTCAAATCGATCAGCATTCCCTCCGCT
>JBBQCK010000546.1:0-2389 GCA_038318605.1 Tepidisphaerales bacterium
CGAGGAAGCCGGCGCCATCGACGGCGGCAACGCGTATCTTTACGCGTTGTCAGGTCTGGCGGCCTACAAGGTGAATGAGTACGTCACCGCCAAGGGCCGCATCGAATGGATCCACGACAACGACGGCTTCCGTCTGGGCCCTACCGACAACGTATACGAAGCGACGATCGGCGCCACCGTCCGTCCATTCCCGAAGGACTCCTGGGGCCAGAACCTGAAACTTCGCCCTGAAATCCGAGTGGACTATGCAGATGACAAAGTCTTCGACGGCGAGCAGCACCAGGTGACTTTCGGCATCGACGCCGTGTTCACGTTCTGATCGCATTGTGCAAATTTTGAAACAAGCGGGCGTCCGGTCAAAAGCCGGACGCCCGCTTTTGCTTTTGGGGATGTGATATGGGTGATCTGGTCACGGAACAGAGCCGACCCGCCAGATCCGCTGGAGGACCAAGACGGGAATTTTGCTTGGAAGTCATGCCGTGATCTAAGATTCCGACCACTTCGCCGGCTTTTCGTATTGTGTTTCGCCCGACTTGGTTTTTACTTTTCCGAAGACTTTTGATTTTAGGTCAATGTAAATTCGGCCGCCCCGATTGATGACGTCGCCGGAGACCACGCCGCTGTGGATCACCTTTGCGCCTTCGGCGACGGTGAGATTTCGGCCAACGTTTCCGAATACATGGACGCGGCCGCCGTTTTCAACCTTCAAATTTCCATAGATCGCCCCGCGGAGATATAGCTTTCCGCCTTCGCGCACGATGACGTCACCAGCGACGTTGCCCCAGAGGTCCACGGCGTCGGTGATGATCATATTTCCGGCAAACTGCCCGCGTTCTTCGCGCATGGTGGATTTTGTCAGTTGCTGGAGGTGTAAACCAGGTTGCCGTCGGCAGCGCCCTGGTAAGGGGCTCGGTAATAGTCGTCGTGGCTGCGGCCCCAACGGTTGGCTGCGAACAGCGCCGCCAGCGAAAGCAGTGAAAAGGCGATCGCGCCGACGGCGTAACCGCTGAGCCGTCGCGAGAGTTGGGTTTTGCGTGAAAGCGCCCACGCACCGCCGGCCGCAATGAGCGAAGCGGCACCGAACGCTGAGCCAAGCCGCACATCTTCGGGCGAAAGTGCCAGCACCATGGCCACGGCGCCGGCCGCGTAGGAGATGCCGACGGCGAACTGAGTGATGCGGTAGATGCGCTCATGTGAGCGTTTGCGATGGCGCTGAATGAATTCAGTGGTATCGACGACCGGCGGCGCGGCGTCGGTCGGGGCGAGCCGTCGGGCGGCCGGCTCATGCGGAGCGGTGCGAAGGGCATCCGCAAGATCGTCCGTACATCTTTGGCGGGGCGGTGCTGGCGCCAACGGCGGTCTAGAAATGGATTCTGGCGCAACCTCCCGTGCTTCCACCTGCTTTACGCGGCGGTGTAGAGGCTGCGAGGGGTCATCCATGCCACCAGTCATTGCCTGCACGCCAGTCATCCTAAGGATCAACGGCAATCAAGCCACCAATCTTGAGTTTTCGCTGTTAATCCTGACCGTCTATTTTTTGTACTGACGGATTCCCGGCTGCTTGGCGCAGGCCGCGTGTGCTTAGCACCTGAATGGTCAGAGCGATCAGAATCGCGCCAAACGGAAATCCGGCGAATCGCGCCCACTTTGAGAAAGCCACCTCAAACGCAACCGGCGAATCAATGCCAAATCTTGCGGAGGCGATCAACTCAGGCCAGGTATAGAGAATGCCAGGTATCTGCAGATCGGTTGAATCCATCCGCAGGCCGCCAAAAAATGACTGCCAGGGAAACAAAAGCAGCGCCAGCCCAACGCTCCATACGAATGCGCGAAACAACCGCGCGACGCCGGGCAACCGCGCGGTGAGCATGATGTGCGTGATCGATTGCAATACCACCGCCAGAATGATTGCCACGACGATGCCCAGCAGATCAATTGCGGACGTGGCATAGCGCGCCAACGTCGCCAACTTTCGGTGCATTGCGGCATCGGTCCCGGCCAAATCGAGTGGCTCCTGGAGTAAATGGGTGTGCCGCGCCACGAAAAATAGCGCTACCTGAATGAGAACCAGGGCCATAAGGGCTAACACAAGAGCGGTTTTCACTCGCCGTGCCGCCACCAGGGCTTCGCCGTAATCCGTTTCGAGATCGCCGTAATTTGATGTCATGCGCTTGTGCCTCGTCAATTGACCACCGGGCGGGGCTCAGGTAGTTCGCCGCACAGGTGGTTGACTGAATTGTAAACGCCGGGCTGCGGCAACGCGATGCAGCAGATACGCGGCGAATAAGCGGTGCGATGCGACAGTGGCACGGCTCGTGTAGAATGTGCGTCGATGCAGAAGCCTCTCCGTATGCCGACCGACCCCTCGCCAACGAGCAATGGCGAAGGC
>JBBQCK010000547.1:0-2382 GCA_038318605.1 Tepidisphaerales bacterium
GAGCTCGAACAGGCCGCCAACGCTGCCTCATTGGAAACGGCGGCCCTGCTCAACGATTCACCCGCATCCACGGAACTCTCTCAATCAATCTCCGATGCGCTGGGCGGAGCGGGCGAGAATCAAAACGCGGGCAGTGCGCGCCTGTCTATCCTGCTGCGCCCGCTGGAATGGCTCAACGCCCCGCTCGCAACCTTCCCGGACACCGTCCGCGACGCCATCGGAAAGATCGCGCTCCTGACCATGTTCAACGCCGCCGCGGTACTCATCTTTGTGCTCATTTTTCGGAAGCATTGACCTGTGGCGGCGAATTGGCGCGCATGAGATCCACGACACTCTGTGCTGATCGTTGGCTCCGCGCATCGTAGGGGGGATCTACCAAAGATTTTTAATCGCAATTTCGTTGTCGTTATTCGCTACATAATCTGTCGAGTCTTGTCATTCACCCCATAGCATCGGCACTCAAAAATCGCCGCCGGTGAGCAGGGGGCGTTGGTTTCAAGCACTTCCACTGAAAATCCAGTCGTTGTCACCGGCTCGCGCAGATGGATCGTGTTCCGCGCCTGATGATTTTCGTGACACTCATGCAGGATGATCCCGGCGGCGTCACGGATGCGATAACGCTTCACGCAAAACGGCACGGCCCGCTCCGGCTGGCCCATAAGCACCGATTCCATCGGATGGTCATAGTCCGGATCGAAAAACAATTCGATGCGCGCGATGTGTTGCGCCTCAACCCAGTTCACATTGAGCGAAGGCATTGAATCATCCAACGCCGCAACCCAGGCGTTGGATTG
Organism: Tepidisphaerales bacterium; assembly: GCA_038318605.1. GTDB lineage: Bacteria > Planctomycetota > Phycisphaerae > Tepidisphaerales > Tepidisphaeraceae > JBBQCK01. The sequence continues at coordinate 795 of JBBQCK010000547.1, forward strand.
GTTCGTTGGCCGGGCGATGCCGTTCGCTGCATTCGCCGGCGCAAACGGCGCGATCGCCGGCTCAAGCGTGAATGCAAAAAGATGTCCGGCTGGGCGGCGCTGTGGCCACCACACCTCATATTCATCGCCGCCCACATGCCCCGTCTTCTCGTCGCGCTTGTGCGCGATCACCAACAGCCCCGTTATGCGCGATTCGGTGCAGCGGACCTGCACCCGTGGATTTTTCATCAGACAGTAAAACAGATAGCGATGCCGATCCGCAGATGGAACGTCAAATTCCAAGTATAGAGGGATATCGCGGCCCACGTTAAGCGCAATAGCTCGCGCCGCCAGAATGACATCGGGTGACTGATGATCGTCGCGGCTGGTCGAGCGCAATTCAACCCGCAGCTCGGTGTCGGCGTCCACATCCACCATCAGCGCCATCGCCGGTACTCCTCCCGGCGGAACTGGGACCATCTGCGCCGCCGACCATTCAAGTCGATGCAGCGGCCCATTTGCCGGAAGCGCCCCCAGCCGCAACTCGCTCGACGCCGAAACAGAACCGCGCCGCACAAGTTCATCCGGATCTTCCAGCGCTTTATTCGGAATATGCTGGCCAATTCGCAACAACTCGCGCTGCAACAGTTTAATTTGCCCAGGCTCGCAGAGGTCTGCCGGCAGGCACCCAGACCGACGGCACAGCGCCGCCGCCATCCCGACGGCCTGCCCCCCGTGCGCCCCCGTCGCCATCACACGGATCGAGCCAAACGCAACGTGCGTCGCGCTGATGATCCGTCCTGCGAAGAAAAGATTTGTTATATTGTGACTGTAGTAACAACGATAAGGAATCTGATAAACGCCGCGGGCGTTCAGATGGTGGCTTCCCGCCAGATCACTGAAAACCCCGTCGGCCGGGTGCAGATCGATCGACCATCCGCCGAACGAAACCGCGTCATCGTGGAGCCGCCGCTGCATCACATCCTGCTGCCGTAGCATGTATGCGCCTTCAAATCGTCGGCTCTCCCGCTTGCCAGGAATCATGCCAACCCATTCGAGTGTCAAATTATCCGAGTCGGGAAATTTCCCCGAGTTCTTGATGTAATCCCAGACGCCGTACACGACCTTCCACAACTCCCATTTGATCGTTTCAGTCTCATGGACCGTATCGAGCCGGCCGCCCCACTCGATCCACCACAGGCGGCAGCCATGCTCCCTCGCATTGAAGGCTCGAAACCGCGGGATGCGTTCCGGCACGTTTTTCAACGCGAAGCTCGGCGCCGTGAATCGCACGGGCCGGCCGGTATCTTTGCTGTAAAAGTAGATTGAATGCCCCAGAAGGTGTCCAAACTCTCCGGTCGGCGCAAACTGCTCATCAAATTCGTCGCGTGCCTCGGCCCCCATCCGAAATGCCGCGCCGGCGAGGAAGCCCACAATCCCGTCGCCGCTCGAATCGCAGAACAACGGCGCACGGCACTCGTACATCGTCGAGTTTTGACTGCAGAACGCCCGGACTCCGTCAATGCGGTCGGGGCTTTGCTCAAGTTTGATGATCTCGAAGGCAGCCGTGTTCAACAACAGCGTCAGATTTGTTTCGCGAACCAGCCAC
>JBBQCK010000548.1:0-2376 GCA_038318605.1 Tepidisphaerales bacterium
CTAAAACCGGTGGCTGACGGGCATCCGGGATATCGTTGGGATCGATTGGATGAAGCGTTGGCATGCTTGAGCCGCCGCCTTGACGACGCGGCCGAAGTTGAACGTATCACGCAAACCACGCTGCCGCTGCTGGAGGAATTACACGGCCACATCAGCGACCAAATGCGGGTTAATGCGCTGATCGCGCGGATCGATGCATTGCGGGCGCGCATGAACGAGCTGGGATATATTTACGATCTCATCACAAACATGACGCAGGTGACGGAGTTGCAGCGATTCAAGCGCGACCGCGCCATTGCCGCCGCCCGCCTGAGTGGGATTGACTTGCAACGAAAGCAGGTCGAGCGCGACATCGAAAACGTGCGCGCAGTCGCCGAGGCAAGCGCCACGTTCCAGAACGTAATCCGGCAGACGATCGAATCGATGCGGCCGATGCGCGATCGGCAGCCCATACCGATGCGGGGTGCGGCATGACGACAGATTTGGCAACCCAAACCCTCGATACAGCGCCAACGCCTGGAGCAACAACATCGCCCAAAACGATGCAATCGCCCCTGGCAGTACTTTCACTGATTCACGAAGCCGGGCCTGATGCGCCCAATAGCGCTAATCGCCTGTTTCGCGGCGAGCCCGTTCTACGCTGGACATTGAAGAGACTGGCGCGAGCGAAGGGCCTTGGCGGGGTGATCGTGCTTTGCAGAAATGACCAACTTGCGCAAGTAGAATTTGCCGTCGAGGGAACGCAGGTCGAGGTTGTCAGCCGGACCGAGGAACCGCCGGCCATTGTCGCGGCAATATCCGCCAGCCGGCGCTGGAATGACGGCTGGCGCGGCGGCCTGCTGGCGACGTGCGCGTTCGACGACGGCTTTTATGCGCCTTGGTATCTCGAACTGGCTGAGCGATGCGGCGCGACATCACTTGTGTTACTCAATGCCGCATCGGGGCTGATCGATCCCGAAATGCTCGATGCCCTGATCCTGCACGCAGAGGCAAACGCGGAGATGGACCTTTGTTTCCTGCCCAGTGCGCCGGGGCTTGGCGCGGCGACAATATCACTTGCGCTGCTGCGGCGGTTGGCAAAGGGCACAGCTCATCCCGGGCGGGCGCTGCACTATTCGCCCGATGCGCTCGGCAAGGATCCATTGGCAACTCGCGCCGCCGCGCCGGCGCCGACGATCACCGCGAGAACGCCACTGCGAATCCTCATGGATTCTTCGCGCCAAATCGCCCGCCTCCACGCCGCGACCGCAGACTTCAATGGAGCATTGATCTCAGAAGCCGGTTCGGCCATCGTCGAACGAGCGACCGCATTGCCGATCGATCCGCTGCCACGCGATATCACACTCGAACTGACCACTCGGCGCAATACTTCGCCCATCTTCAGCCCGGTGACACACATACAACTCCGCCGCGGCGATCTGTCGCTCGAATCGGCCAGATCTCTCTTCGAAGAAGTCGGCGGAATTGACAGCGATGTGCGCATCACTTTTGGCGGCACGGGTGATGCGTTACTGCATACGGACTTTTTCGCGATTCTTGAGTCGGCCCGTGCGGCCGGCATCCGGGCCTTGAGTGTTGAGACCGATTTCGTCGGCGTCAGCGAAGCCATTCTGCGCCAACTGGCCGCCAGTGCGATAGACGTTGTGAGCGTGCACTTGCCTGCAACGTCGGCCGAGAAATATGCCGCGATGATGGGCATTGACGCACTCTCCGAGGCGATGGAGGCTGTCAAAACCTTCCTCGTCGAGCGCGCCCGGCTCGGCCGGCAGACGCCCATTCTTGCGCCGACCTTCACCAAATGCCGTGAAAATCTCGCCGAAATGGAGCAATGGTACGACGCCTGGCTGCGCGCCTGCGGAAGCGCGGTCATCGTCGGGCCCAGTGATTATGCAGGCCAGATTCCCAATAATGCTGCCGCCGAAATGTCGCCCCCACGGCGCGTCCCGTGCATTCGTATTACGTCGAGATTGAACATTCTGAGCGATGGCGCCGTTGTCGCATGTGAGCAAGATGTGCTTGGCGCAGCGCCGCTTGGCCGGATCGGCACCAATGGAATCAGCGACATCTGGACTCGGGAAATGGCGAAGCTGCGAGAAGCGAATGCTGCCCGCGAATGGCGCGCGCATCCCCTGTGCGGGAATTGTCGGGAATGGCATCGACCGTAGTTCCCGTAAGCCCCGCCGACGGGAGTCAGTATGAAGAAAAGAAGCATGAACACACTTGCGATCATCCTCGCCCGCGCCGGCAGCGTCGGACTGGCCGACAAGCATATGCGTTCGCTACTGGGCCGGCCCGTCATCGCATACACCTTCGACCATGCGCGGGCATCGAGGCGCCTCGTCAAAACCGTCGTCTCCAGTGACTGCCCGCGAATCC
>JBBQCK010000549.1:0-2366 GCA_038318605.1 Tepidisphaerales bacterium
AAGGCTACTCAGGATCCGACGTCGGCGGTACGGGCCCCGCACTCGATGTCTCGGTATATCGCGATCAACTATTGAAACTGGACGAGGACAGGCGCAACGGAAGGTTGGGCGACGATCAATACGAACTGGCGCGCAACGAGATCGAGAGCAGGGTGCTCGACGAGGCGCCCCACGGCGGCGTGGCCATAGCGGCGCCGTCACCGGGGCGCCAGCGCGCGGTGGCGATCGTGGCAAGTATTGCGGTGCCGCTGCTTGCAGTCCTCATGTATCTGGCAATTGGCAACCCCGGTGCGCTGCGAACGCAGCCGAGCGATGCCCCGCATGGCCTGGGTCAAGAGCAGATGGACGCCATGATCGCGCGGCTTGCCGCGCGCCTTGAACAGAATCCGCAAGACGCAAAGGGCTGGGCAATGTTGGCGCGGGCGCAAACCGTTCTGGGCCGCTACGGCGAGGCGGGAACGGCGTACGCCAGGTCGGTGGCGATGTCCCCGGATGATGCGCAATTGCTCGCCGATTACGCCGACGCCTTGGCCATGGCCCATAGCGGACGCTTGCAGGGCGAGCCGGAAGAGCTGGTCGAGCGCGCACTGCGCATGGACCCGAACAACGCGAAAGCGCTGGCACTGGCCGGGACGGTAGCCTTCGACAAACAGGACTTCGCGCGGGCGGTGAAGCATTGGGAGCGGCTGCGCAGCCTGATTCCGCCAGGCTCCGAATTCGCCAAATCGATACAGGGAAGCATCGAGGAGGCAAAAGGCATGTCGCTTGCGCGCGGCGCCAAGCGTGAAGCTATCGATGCGCCGAGCAACGCTAAGGTTACCGTCCGCCGTTAAAGATAGCGGAAAACGAAACCATACTCAGGTATTGAATCTTTTCAACGGGAGAGCGACATGAGCAAGTCCGCAACTATGAAGTCGGGCGCATCGATGCGAAACGCGGGAGGGCCTTCCGCGGGCAAATCGCGCTTTGGCAAAAACGCGAAAATCGTCATGGGAGTTGGCGCGGTTGTTCTGGTCCTCGGTGGCGTAATCATCGCCGCCCAGCCGGGGCCGGCTGCCAAATCCCCGACAGCCGTCGAACTGGTCAAAGCCAGCGCCCCCAGTTCTGCCGGCCAGTTGACCGCGGCTCAAGCGAAATTCAGCTTCGGCCCGATTTCGATGGCGCGCGGAAAAGTGATCCATCGCTACCCGATCACGAATGCCGGCACCGAGCCGCTGCTCATCCGCAAGATATATACATCGTGCATGTGCACCACTGCAGCGCTGGTGAAGGGCGGAAAGAAATCGGATGCGTTTGGGATGCCCGGACATACACCCATACCGACAATAAACGTCCCGATAAATCCCCAGGAGGAGGCTTTCGTCGAGGTGGTATTCGATCCGGCCGCTCACGGGCCTGCCGGCGTCGGGCCGATCGAAAGAGTGGTGACCATAGAAAACAATGCCGGCCAACCCCTAGAGCTCGAATTTGCAGCTCTCGTCTCGCCGTAATTGCCATGACCAAGAAGCTCTGGATTCTAGTCGCGGGTACCCTGCTTCTGTTCGGGCTGGTATCCCTGTTCCGGCTCGAGAACATCGGCACCACGGCGCTGTGGAATCTGAGCGACCACGGAAGATGGCTGCTGCCATTGATCGGCGTGGCGGCGCTCATCGACAGCATCAACCCCTGCGCGTTCTCGATTCTGCTCCTCACCATCGCCTTTTTGCTGAGCATCGGCAAGCTTCGCTCGAGCGTGCTCTCCATCGGCAGCGCCTACATTTTCGGCATATTCGTCATCTATCTGCTGATCGGTCTCGGACTGCTGCAGACGCTGCACATCTTCGACACGCCGCATTTCATGGCGAAGGTGGGGGCAACCCTGCTGGTGGCGCTGGGGCTGATCAATATCGTGAACGAGGTATTCCCGAAATTTCCGCTGCGGCTGGCCATTCCGCACGTCGCGCATCGCCGGATCGCGGTGCTCATGGAAAAGGCGTCAGTGCCTACCGCTGTCGTCCTTGGCGGGCTTGTCGGCTTGTGCGAATTTCCATGCACCGGCGGGCCGTATTTGATGGTGCTCGGTCTGCTGCACGACCATGCGACGTATTACACCGGCGTGGGCTACCTGCTTCTTTACAACCTGATTTTCGTTTTGCCGCTGGTGCTCATTCTGCTCGTCGCGAGCGACAAGGGCTTACTGAATAAAGTGCAGGCTTGGCAGCAGAGCGAACGCAAATCGATGCGCTGGGGCGGAGGCCTCGCGATGATATTGCTCGGCGCGGTTGTTTTTGCCTTCTGACGCCCATGACAGTCGCACTTACTGCCGTTCTCTCGATACTGGCCATCACGGGACTCGCATGGACCGCGAAAAAGATGCTGCGTGTCCC
>JBBQCK010000550.1:0-2364 GCA_038318605.1 Tepidisphaerales bacterium
CCACATATCTGTTGGGAATCTCCGCCCGCAGATAGCGGCTCTTGAATGCCAGAACGATGGTCTTATCCACCGTGGTGATCTGCGACCAGTGCAGTTCGGCGTCGGCCGGCGGCGTGGCGCCGTTGGGCACGGTGCGAAAAACAGGGCGCTCGGCAGCCATACGCGGCGGCGTGCGCCGGCCGGGGCGGGTGATCTCGCCAAGAATTGCCTGACCAAGCTGGTCGGGGCTTTGCCAGATGTGCGTGTGACAATCAACAATCATGGATCAAACCTTGCCGACAGGGCGACAGGCCTACGCACTCCGTTATGGCCCGGAAATCGAACGTCCTCGCGCGAGCCTGTGCCTTGTCATCTTCCCCGACAAGGTCAAACCGGCATTGTAGGGATCGAATCGCCACGGTCAAAAATGTCGTTCGTCCAGTTTCCTTATCGGACCCGTTGGCCGGTTTACTTCACTTCCGCCGGGCTGCCGGGGGCCTACAATCCCCTCCATGCTAAGCCGCGACCTGATAACCCGTCATTTCGACCGCGCATTGAACTATCCCGACTATCTCGCCACCGGAACCGATGAACAGCGCCGCCGCTGGCAACAGGTATTCGATGTGGCCGCCATGAAGCCGCCGCAGCGCGACCTCGTGGCGGGTTTTTCGCGCAAAATGAATGTCCTGGTCGTCAGCGGCATCTGGTGCGGCGACTGCGTTCAGCAATGCCCCCTGATGGTTCGCATCGCCGAGGCAAATGCCGAGCACATTGCGCTGCGATTTGTCGATCGCGACGTTCACAACGAACTCAGCGATCAACTCCGCCTGAACGCCGGAGGGCGCGTGCCGGTGGTGATTTTCCTCGCGGAGGATTTCGAGTTTTGCGGCCTGGCGGGCGATCGCACGCTGTCCCGCTATCGCTCCATCGCCCGACGTCAACTTGGGCCCGCCTGTCCAATCGCGATCGGCCCGCCCGACGCCGATGAACTGGCCGCCACGCTCGGCGAGTGGCTGGATGAATTTGAGCGCATCCACCTTATGCTTCGCATCTCTCCACGCCTGCGACAACAACATGGGGATTAAACGACTGATTCGCCGCGCAATCGCATCCTCCGGCCGACTGCACCGAATTTGAACCCCATGACCCCATGCCCCCAGCCGCACCCAACGAGCCGGCCGTTCGCATCGCCGGCGTGAGCTACGACTATCCCGACCGCCGCGCCGTGGCCGATCTCTCGCTGGAAATCGCGGCGGGGGAAATTTTTGCAATCCTCGGGCCCAACGGCTCGGGCAAAACGACGCTGTTTCGTCTGTTGACGACGCTGGTGCCGCCGCAATCGGGGACGATCGAAATTTTTGGCCGCAATGTCGCCACCGATCGCAACGCGGTCCGGCAACAGATCGGCGTCGTCTTTCAATCCCCCAGCCTCGATCAGCAACTGACCGCCGATGAAAACCTGCGGCATCATGGCCATCTGTACGGTCTGGCGGGCCGGGTGCTGGAGGCGGGCATCAAACAGCGGCTCGATCAGTTTGGCCTGCTCGATCGAAGGCATGAGCGTGTCGGCAAATTCTCCGGCGGAATGCGCCGTCGGGTCGAGCTGGCCAAAGCCCTGTTGACCGGCCCGCGACTGCTGCTGCTGGATGAACCCTCCACCGGCCTTGATCCCGGCGCCCGCATCGAACTGCGCAACGCCCTCCAACAAGCAAGAAAAGCCACCGGCCTCACGGTTGTATTCACGACGCATCTCATGGAGGAAGCCGACCCAGCCGATCGTCTGGCGATCTTCGACCAGGGCCGGCTCGTCGCATCCGATACGCCGCTGAATCTTAAGTCTCAGATCGGCGGCGATGTCATCACCCTGCAAACCGCCGACCCGGCCGGCCTGGCGGAGCTGCTGTCATCAAAACTGAACGCCAGTCCCGCGAAAATCTCCGGCGCGGTACGAATCGAACGCGAGAACGGCCCCGCGTTCATCCCCGCCCTCTTCGCCGCCGCGGGCGAACTCATTCAATCCGTGTCGCTGAGCAAACCAACGCTAGAAGATGTCTTCCTCCGCGCCACGGGCAAAGCGTTCCGGGACGAAGCTGATACGCGGTAACGGCCTGGCCCATATGCTTTGCCGGTTACCGGAAGGCCGGGCATCCTCCAACTTGCCATGGGCGACCCCGGCAGCCCTTACAAACTGGCCTGCGCGTTTGCCCGCCAACAAAAGAAGGAACTGGCATTTGCGGCGCTGAACTCGGCGGTCAGGGCCGGCTACGCCGATGCAGGTCAATTGAACGAGAATGACGACCTCGCAGCGTTGAGCCAGGATAAGTCTGAACGCCATAGCTCGCATAAAACGGCCAGTCCAGGTGCGTACACTCGAATTCAAACGAT
>JBBQCK010000551.1:0-2363 GCA_038318605.1 Tepidisphaerales bacterium
CGGAAAACTCTTCATCGAGATCTCCGATAACGGCGTGGGCGTTTTGCCCGTTGGCGAAGCGGGTGCGGCCAGGCCTGTACGCGGGAGCGGTATCGGGTTGCAACTGGTGACAGAAATGGTCGCCCGCGAGCTGCGCGGCGACTTTGCTTTACGAAATCGTCCCGGCGGCGGTACGCTGGCGACAATGACATTTGAGCTGGACTGCGATAAAGCCATCCGGCAAGCGAGGAAAAATGACTGACGTGACGGAAACCGCACAGGTTATGAAGCAGAAGCAGACGATTACTCAGCAGGCCGATGGCTCGCAGAGTATTCTGATTGTTGAGGATGACACACTCGTTGGCATGGGCCTTAAAACGCAGTTGACGAAACTCGGACACGAGGTCATCGGACAGGCAGCGACGGCCGAAGAGGCCAAGAAAATGTTCGCGGCAGAAAAGCCGGACGTTGTCCTGCTGGATATCCGCCTTGATGGCTCGGATGGCATTGACCTTGCAAAACAGCTCATGGCCGAGCGCAGCGTGCCCATGGTGATCATCAGCGCGTTCAGCGACCCGGAATTGATCGAGCGTGCAGGCCATGCGGGTGCGTTTGGCTATCTGATCAAGCCGGTGAGCGTCGAGGCACTGCGGGCTGGTATTGAGATGGCAGTGCGGCGGTTCGCAGACACGGAAGTCCTTCGCCTCGAAAAGGGCATATTGCAGCAGACGTTGGAGACGCGCCGACTGGTGGATCGCGCAAAGGCGATATTGATCAAACGGGCGGGACTGAGCGAAGACGAGGCCCATCGCCGCCTGCAGCACGAAAGCCAGAAGCGCCGCACAGCGCTCTCGGAAATCGCCCGCAAGATCATCGAATCCGAGGAGATCATCGGCCCGCCGACCAAGGCGGAACCGGCGGCCGAAAAGCCGACTGCGGAGGAATAAAAACGCAGGCGTCGGCGACCGCGTTGAACCTTGTGGAGCCCTTATGATCATAACGATCGACGGGCCGGCGGGCACGGGTAAGTCAACCGTGAGCCGATCGGCCGCCGACGAACTGGGGTTCGATTTTCTCGACACGGGCGCGATGTATCGCGCCATCGGGATCGAAGCACTGCGCCGCGAGGTCAATCTCGAGGACCACCGCGAGCTGGCGTACATCGGCCGGCATTGCCGAATTGAATTTGACTGGTCATCGCGCCCTCCGGGCGTGCTTCTGAACGGAGAGCAGGTGGCACATCTCCTTCGCGGCGCGGATGCCACGCGGGCCGCCTCCTATATTGCGGTGGTTCCATCGATTCGCCAACAGCTTGTCGAGCAACAACAGCGTATCGGCCGGGAGCGGGTCGATCTTCTGACCGAAGGACGCGATCAGGGAACGATTGTATTCCCATGCGCCGATTTAAAATTCTACCTAGACGCCACACCGCAGGAGCGCGCCCGGAGGCGGGCCGCACAGCTACGCGCAAGAGGTGATATGGTCGATTACGACGAAATTCTCAATCAGATATTGTCTCGGGACCGGCGGGATACTTCGCGCGCAGTCGGACCGCTTGCGGTGGCAGCGGATGCGGAGGTTATCGACACCACAGAACTTACGGAAACACAGGTCGTTGATCGTATTGTCGCGCGGGCGCGCACCGTGCGGCCGCGGGTCACGGAGCAAGCCCGGTGAACGAAGCACCTGTTTGCACAAACGGCGCCCAGAGGACTGTCGAGACCGGTGGCATATCGCTGGAGCGCGATCAGTTTTGGCTTCGCAGTCAGGCCACCCTTCGTTTTTTTTGCACGACATTCCTCGATTTCAAAGCTTTTGGCGCGAACAACATGCCAGCAAAAGGCGGCGTGCTGCTGGTGTCAAATCATCAGAGCTATCTCGATCCGGTACTCCTCGCCTGGCCTTTACGGCGACCCATAAGCTTTCTGGCAAAGAGCGAATTGTTTGTCAATCCAAAATTTGGCTGGATCATTCGGCGTCTTCACGCGTTTCCGTTGCGTCAGGGAGAAGGAGACATTGGCGCACTGCGCGAGACGGTCCGCCGGCTACAGGAGGGGCATGTTTTGAATGTTTATCCGGAGGGCGCGCGCTCGCGCAATGGGGAGATCGGTCCCATGATGCCCGGCGTCGGGCTGATCGCGCGCCGGGCGGGTGTGCCCGTCGTGCCGGCCGCAATTCATGGGGCGTTTGCCTCTTGGCCGATCGGCCAGCGATTGCCACGCCCCCACCGAGTACGGGTGAAATACGGAGAGCCAATGATGCTGGCCGGACGCAAACCGGCGGAAATCGTGAACAGCATTGATGGCGCGATTCGCGGCTTGTTCGATCAACTTCGCTCGTCTGACAAATGATCCATCAGCGCAGGCCGCGTCGGATTGAGGGCT
>JBBQCK010000552.1:0-2351 GCA_038318605.1 Tepidisphaerales bacterium
GGCTCAGCGACGAAGGTCTGGCGTTCATGGACGACAAAATCAACGACTGGCTCGATCGCCACCCGGAAATTGACGTGAAAAACGTCACGACGACGGTTGGCCTGTTCGAAGGAAAAATCAAGGAGCCGGCCCTGATCGTCAATGTGTGGTTCTGAGTGTGGTTCTGAGCCACGGCGATGCCCGTGCAGGTTGAGCCGCCGCCCAACCATGACTCCCATAGTTGCCGGCCGGCCTGTCAGGTGATGACGACGAACTTCGATTTGATCTGCTGCCGCACATAGGTGCGGGTGATGTCCATCGTCTGCGGCTCGTGCGGTTTGCCGTGGGTGCTGAGCCACTTCTGGCCGCGTGCAAAAAACGCGTCGAATTGCTCCGGTGCCATCGGTTTTGCGAAATACGTATCGCGGCGCAGCGGAACGATTCGCGCCAGCGGCTCGCCTCGGGCAATCGTGATGCGCTTCTCGCGCGGTGACAGTTCCAGTACACAGTGCCACGGGTAGCTCGCGGGATACCAGTCGGTATCGATCAGCGCCGAATTCGCTTTCCATGGTCGGGTCTGGTTTGGAACGTCGGTCATCAACAACAGCTCATTCGCGTCGGTCTGCAAATACAGAAACGTGCTGATCTTGACCTGGTTGATGATCTGCGCATGGACGTTGTCGGAGATTGGATGCGGGATTTTTTGACCTTTTTCCCAGAACCAGGCGTACTGCTGGGAAAGCGGCATACCGGGGCTCGCAGCATCGGCCGACCAGTCGAAATCGCTTTCGAGGGCCACGTCGGGCTCGGCGCGCCAGGCTCCGCCGCGCCTGCGTATGAAGGTGATGTCAAAATTCGCCAGAAGATCAAAGCCAAAAGCATTGGCGGCTCGAATCGGCGGGCATTCTTCCGGCCAGCCCCGGCCGGCCGGACGCTTGCCGTAAACCTCGCTTGCGGGTTTGGGATCGAACAATTCCTGCCGAAACTTGTAGAAATGAATCATGGATTGCTCGCGTGGAGAATACTGGCCCTTCCGCTCACCCGATAGACGGGCGGATTTATTTGCCGCACAGCCTTACCCTGCTTCGCCGATGGCGTATAATGCAGTTGCAAGGCCGGTTCAACATGCCGGAGACGTTTTATGAATATGCACTTAATTGCGTTGCAGATGCCGGGGATGGGTGAGTGGCTGGTGATCGGACTGATCGGCCTGCTGCTGTTCGGCAAGCGCCTTCCCGAGGTCGGGCGCAGCCTCGGAAAGGGTATTGTCGAATTCAAAAAGGGCCTTCAGGGCGTCGGCGACGATATGAATACCGCCATTAACGACGACACCGCCAAGCCCGCCCTTCCTCCCGGCGCCAAGTTTGATCCGATCACTGGAAAGCCACTGGAATCAACGACAGTGGGCGAAAGCCGGCACGTCTGAGCTGAATGCCCATCACTGTCGGAATCGCACAATCGCCGTCGATCACCGCTGCGCGATGCAGTTCCCGCCGATGGGCACTATGCGCATCGCCAACAATTCCGGGGCGGATTGGAATTTCGATATTTTGCGCTGGTGGACGTTCGGGGGATCGTGGTACGATTATATTAACACCGGGGCGCCAGATGGCGCTTCCGGATGCAGCTCGCGGCCGCGCCAAGGCATATTGCGCGAAATGATTTCGCGCTCCGATGGCATACGGCCGCCGCAGCCCGCCGTCGGGCGAACCATGGAGTCGAACATGAGACACACCGGGATTCATCGAGTCGGCTGGAACATTGCGATGGCCGCTTCGTGCGCCGTTGCTATTGGAACCTGTTCGGTCGCGCTCAACGCCGCCGCACCCAATGCCGCGCCGAGTGCCCCTGCTCCAAACGCCTCTGCCAACGCCGCATTGGATCGCGCGCTGCCCGAGGTCAAGTTCATGAACGTGACTCTGCGCGATGCGTTTGATTTTCTGCGCGATGTGTCCGGCGCGAATGTGCATGTCAACTGGCGCGCCATCGAGGCCGCAGGCGTGACCGGCGATACGACGATCAACCTTCGGCTTAGCAGCGTTTCGCTGCGTCAGGTGATCGATCTGATGCTCGCCGAAAGCGGCGCGACCGGCCCGCTGACGTTTTATGTCGATCAGGGCGTCATTGAAGTGACGACCAAGGCGATTTCCGATCAGATGATGGTGACGCGCGTCTATGATGTGCAGGATCTGCTCTCAGTCATCCCCGATTTCGAGCCGGCCATCAGTTTCAATCTCAGCGACAACAACAGCAACGGCAGCAACAACAACAGCAACGGCAACAAGAGCAGCGGCAGCGGCGGCAACTACTCAGGCCAGAGCAGCGGCCGCGGCAGCAGCCGAAGCGGCACAGGTTCCGGAAGCGGTAGCGGT
>JBBQCK010000553.1:0-2343 GCA_038318605.1 Tepidisphaerales bacterium
CTGCATTTGTGCCGCATCCTGGCAGAGGCGGGTTGTGGATTTGATGTGACCAGCAGCGGGGAGTTGTTTCGCGCGCTCAAAGCGGGCGGCGATCCGAAAAAGATCATCTACGCAGGCGTCGGCAAGACCGATCGCGAAATCGCCGATGCCATCGACGCCGGCATCGCCGCTTTCAATCTCGAAAGCGAGGCCGAGATTGAAAACATCGATCGTGTTGCGGCATCGCTCGGCAAGACCGCGATCGGCGCGATTCGCATCAACCCGGATGTCGATCCGGGCGCTAAAACGCACGCCAAAACCACAACCGGGAAAAAGGAAACCAAATTCGGCGTGGATATCGAACGCGCCGAGCGCGTTTTCGAGCAGTATCGAAATCTCAAACACTTGCGTATCGCAGGCGTGCATATTCACATCGGTTCGCCGATCTACGAGGTGCAGCCATATGTTGATGCCGTCTGCAAGATCACGGCGTTGATCGACCGCTTAAGCGCGCGCGGGCATCGCATCGAATGGTTTGACGTGGGCGGTGGATTCGCTGTCAACTACGAACGTCCCGATCAGGCTCTACCTGTATCCGAACATGCCAAAGCGCTCGTCCCGCTTCTGGAGGGAAAGCCGTATCGAATCGCCTTCGAGCCCGGCCGATACATCGCGGGGAATGCGGGGATCCTGCTGACGCGCGTGCTCTACCGCAAGACCGGCGGCGAGCGCAAATTTGTCATCGTGGATGCGGGGATGAACGATCTGATCCGCCCGACTCTTTACGAATCGTATCATCACATCTGGCCGGTCAAGCCGGATATGAATAACCTGAACGCCGATCGCCGCCGCGATTTTTCCCCCTTGGATGGAGAGATCGTTGACGTGGTCGGCCCGATCTGCGAGTCGGGGGATTATCTGGCGAAGGATCGGCCTCTGCCCGTGGTTCAGCGCGGCGATCTGCTCGCTGTTTTCACGGCCGGGGCGTACGGGTTTGCGATGAGCAGCAATTACAACAATCGACCGCGCCTGCCGGAGGTGCTGGTGGACGGCCGCTCATTCAAATTGATCCGCCGCCGCGAAACGTTTGAAGACCTGGTGGCCGCGGAAATCGTCTGAGGGGGGGTGTTGCCGGTCTGATAAGCGAAAAAGCTTCATTTTGCGGGTATTTTGCGCCGATGGCTCTTACTGAGGACTTTGGCGCAAGGTGTTCGCATGACTCAGATGAATCCACTTACGGGCGCGCTGGTCGGCGCTCTTGTGGTGCAGCCGCGGCAGGACGCTGAGAAGGCGCGGCAATTGCGTCGCCAGCAGAACCTGAAGCGAGACAGTTCACTCCGCGGCGATGAATTTGAACATCAGGTGGACAGCGCAGATGCGCTCGATGGCGTCGGTGATCGACGCGAAAATGACCAACCGCCGCCGCGAAAAAATTCGGCGAAGCCCGCGAAGCCTGGCGATGAAGATCGCCCACGCCTGCACCTTTCCGCTTAAAATTTTTGGGTGGTAACGCAACTCTACCCCGCTATTTGGCCGCGCCGCGCAGCGGCACGGCCGGCGCAAAGCCGCCCGCGGACACCGGCGCGCCGGATCGGCCGGTCGGCAGGAACGTGCTGACATCGCGCGGCGAGCGAATTGCGCACGACTGAGCAAGTCGAGCATCGGGCGGAAGCGTACTTGCATCGAGCGTGAGCAGGCTTCCCACGATGTCAACGACAGGGGGGACGCGCGGATTGTCGGCGAGAATCCGCGAGGACGGGGATTGAAACAGCAGCGAACCATCTGGAATTGTCACAGCGACGGGCGAGCCGTTGGCCAGCCCGTTAATCACGCTCTGATTCAATGCCACCGCGGGCGTATTCAACGTCAGCGCCGCGCCATTGCCGCCGGCCTGCGCGGTAATCAGCGCGTTGACCAGCACAAGACTCGTGCTTCCGGTGAATATGATATTTCCGCCGTCGCCGATCGTGGCTTCGGTGGTGATGCGCGAGTTTTGCGGGACAAATGACGCGGCCGCCGCGACAGCGGCCAATGACGCACCGGCCGAGGAAGTTGCCCCCGGCGAGCGCTCGGCATTTGGCGATAAGGGCGGGTCGCCAACCGCAAGGCCGCGCTGTGCGATGGCTGCGATATCGAGTGGCCGGCTGTCGATCAAAAGCACATCGCCACCGGCGCGGATCGTCACATCGCCGGCGCTGGCGAGGCTTGCCTGCGCCGTTATGGACGCACCGTCTCGCAGCGTCAGGTTATTAGCCACAGCGATGCTGACACTCCCGGCCGGCCCGCCCGTCAGGCTCTGGGCGCTGATGGCGCTGTTGCCCGACATTTCAATCTGGCCCGCACGAACGCGAATGTCCCCGCCCG
>JBBQCK010000554.1:0-2302 GCA_038318605.1 Tepidisphaerales bacterium
CCGGCCCGTTGATGTTGCCAAACAGCCCATTGTGCGTGATTTTCCAGCGTGGATTGACGCCGCGAAGAATCCCCGCCTGGCGCTGGGCAAAGCGCACGACGCAGTCGCTGGTGAAACGGCTTTCATCGAGCAGTTGCGTGGGGTTCAGGACGGTCGGCGTGGGATGCGGCAGATCAAGCTGCTCCCAGGCGCTGTAGGTTTGCGACCAGAACTTCGTTCCCCACGCATCATTCAGATGATCAAGCGTGCGGTATTTTGCCCGCAGCCACACACGGAAGGCCGCCGAGTCGCTGGGGGCGTAGCTGACATCCATGTGGCAGTTGAATTCGTTATCGAGCTGCCATGCGACGATCTGCTTTTCGCCCGCATAATGTGAAGCCAGCGCTTCGCAGAGCCGGTCGGAGAGATCAAGATATTTTTCCGACGTGTAATTCAGATTTCGGCGCGACCCGTGGGCCATGGGAATGCGCTCAAAGTTCCAGCGCAGCACCTCGGGATATTTCCAAGCAACCCACGCCGGCGCGCAATACGTCGGCGTGCCCATGATGACCTTCATGCCCGCCTTGCGGCAGAGATCGATCACGTGGTCGAACAGCGCAAACTGATACTCCCCCTCGCGCGGCTCCCAATAGGCCCATGCGCCCTCGCCAAGCCGGATAAAGTTAAACCCAAGATCCGCCATGCGCCGGATATCATCCCCATACCGCGCCGCCGGCCAGTGCTCGGGGTAGTAGCAGGAGCCGTAGAGAAAGCTGTTGGCGAAAGCGCGATCTGCGACACCCTCAGCGCGGACGGCCGACTTTGCGGAACCGGATTTTGCCACGGACTGTATGACTCCTTTTGCCGCTGTCGCGCGGCCCGCCGACCATAATAACGCGCCCCATGGATCGGCGCAATAGCCATCCTACCTCGCATCGCGCGTTGCATTCCATAGCGATTCAAGTCGCCGAGGCGAGACGGGCTGGCTGGTTTTCAGTTCTTGTGCGAAGAGCGAGATCCGAAACTCTTCCAGCATCCAGCGGAATTGCTCCAGTGCGGCGTCGTCGATGCGTCGCTGGCGATGCGCTTCGGCGCGCTGCTGATATTGCCGCCAGAAGGGATCAACCTGCTTCATGGCCGCCAGATCGCGGGCAAGGCCGGCGTTTTGCAGTTTTTTCAGGCGCATCTCGATTCCCCGCAAAAATCGCGGCAGATGTTCGTACCACGGCATCGGCGTGTGCGTTGCAAAATGCGCCGGCAGCAGCGCGGCGAGGTGCGCCTTCATGTCACTGATGGCCGGGGCAAGCAAAGGTGCCGCGGGCTTTTGCAGCGCCAGCGAAAGCGATTGCCGCAATTGCAGGGCGTCATCGGCGACGCGGGCGATTTCGGCGCCTTTCTCGTGCAGGTCGTGCCAGGCCTCCGCGGCGCGCTCGATGAATTCGCTCTGGCGGCGCATCGGGAAATTGGCCGCCAGAAGCGCGCGATCCACGGTTGCGTCGATCAAATCTTCGACAAGCTGCTGCCGCGGGCCGATGGGTTTGTAGTTCATTGCCATCGACTGCAAGCGCGGGAAACTGCGCTCGAGATGCTTTAATTCCGGCGACATATGCAGCATGAACAGCCGCCGAACGCCCGCGCGATGGGCGGCGCGCGCCGCCTCGGCGCTGTCGAGCAGGCGAAGGCTCACGCCCGCCTCGCCGCGATCAACCAAGGCGGGAAACCCCAGCAGCGTCGCGCCCTCGCGGCGGATTTCCACCTGCTCGGGCAGATCACCAAAATCCCATTGCTTCAGGTCATCGCGGTGAAACTCCGATTGCGGCAGCGAGGCGAATGCCGCGCGGGCTTTGATCCCCAGCGACTGGCGAATGGCGGACAAATCGCGCCCCATGGCGACCTGCCGTCCTTTTTCGTCGAGCACCTTAAAATTCATGTGCAGGTGCGGCGGCAATTCGGCCGGGCGAAAATCCTCCGGCGAAATCGCCAGCCCTGACTGCCGCCCAAGCTGCTCTGCCAACGCATTAACCAGCGGCGTCGAATTGCTTTGCATCGAATCCGCCGCGCGCTGGGCATGATCGGGCACGGGAATGAAATTCACCCGCAGCGATTTGCTCATCGTGCGCATCAGCTCGGTGACCTTTTCGACGCGGTATCCGGGCACGAGCCAGTCAAACAAGCCTTCGGGAAGCTGGTTGAGCATCGCCAGCGGTAAAATTGCCGTGACGCCGTCGAGCGGATGCCCCGGTTCATAGTGGTATTCGAGCGCGATGCGGGCCGCGCCGCCGGGCGTTTCAAAGCTAAGCTGGCCTGGAAATCGAACAGCATC
>JBBQCK010000555.1:0-2296 GCA_038318605.1 Tepidisphaerales bacterium
CGGCCACGGATTCAATTCCCAGCCGCTGTGCCAAACCGATGCGCTGAATTTTTCCGGTCGGCCCTTTTGGAATCTCGTCCAGCACCACCACATGCTGCGGAACCTTGAAATCCGCAAGGTGCAATGACGCAAATTCGCGAATCGTCCGCGGAGTGGCGGCCGCGCCGCCCTTAAGCACGATGGCCGCCCCTACCACTTCTCCGAGCGCCGGATCGGGAATACCAAACGCCACCGCTTGCGCAACCGCTGGATGTTCGAGCAAAACCTCGTCGATCTCTCGCGGCGATATCTTTTCGCCCCCACGGTTGATCAATTCCTTTAGCCGGCCGGTCAGGTACAAAAACCCCTCATCATCCATCCGGCCTTGGTCGCCGGTGCGCAGCCAGCCGTTACAAAACGCGGCCTCATTTGCGGCCGGGTTCGATGCGTAGCCGCGCGTGACGTTATCTCCCCTGATGACGACTTCGCCGATCGCGCCTGGCCCAAGCAGCGCCCCCTGGCCGTTCATGATCGCAACGCGCGGGCCTGCGGCCCGGCCAACCGAACCGGGCTTTCTTTTACTCGGTGGCAATTCGTTACTCGCCATCTGGTGTGCAGCCTCGGTCATGCCATATGACTCAATGACCGGCGTGCCAAATGCATTTTCCATCGCCGCCATCAGCGACGGTGCCAGCGCCGCGGAGGATGAGCGTATAAATCGCAGCGGCCGGCGGGCGATCACTTCGCGATTGGCGCCGCTCCGCGAGAGGATCGCCTGATGCATCGTCGGAACGGCCGTGTACCAGGTTGGCGAAAATGCATCCATCCACGCAAAGAAGCTGGGTGCAACAAATCCAGGTGTGCAGACAACCTCACCCCCGGCCGACAGTGACGACAAAAACGCCCCGCAGATGCCATGAATGTGAAACAGAGGCATGACATTCAGACAGCGATCGGCCGGGCTCAATCGCAGAGCCCGATGAATGTTCCGTCCCGACGCCAGCAGATTCGCCCGCGTCAGTGGCACGATCTTCGGTTTTGAGGTAGTGCCCGAAGTGTGCAGCAGCATCGCCACATCCGCATCAACCGAATGATCGCTCTTGCGCGTGATCTCCACAGGGATGGCGAGGTCGAATAACCCTGCGGCCACCCCTGAAGGCAATAAATCGATAGTTACAATCCCCAGCGCTCGGGCCGCATCACGCGCTGGCGAATCCATGCCGCTCTCAATGACGACCGCGCTGGCGCCCAGATCGGCGAGATAAAATTCAAACTCTTCGCGGCGATACGCGGGATTTAGCGGCGCGCAGACACAGGCTGACGCAATCGACAGAAACGCGCTGGCGTTTTCCGGTCCGTTCGGCATGACCAGCGCAATTCGATTGCCAGGCTTCACCCCCGCGGCGCGTAGTTTCTCGGCCGATAATTCCACCAAGCGCAAAAGATCGCGATAGGTGCAGGCACAGCGGCCGACGCCGCTCAGCGCAGGCGATTCGCCGTTCGCCGCCCGTAACATATCCAAGATCGAGGTTTGGCTTATATTTTCTTTGTACTGTCCAACCATCACGCCAACTCCCGCCCCATAATGTTGCATTTATCTATAAATTGCGGTCGCCGGTTCGACGCGTAAACAGCCGCGCACTCTCGACATATCGACATCGGCCACCCGCGACATTTTCACCCACCAAAACCACATCAGCCCCACTCAAATCGACATAACTCCATGCGTTATGTGCGTCCCGTCACGTTGCCACAATTTGCCCTACAACGCTGCCGGTCGTCGTCCGACCGTCTTCACGCTAAAATGTTAGGGCGATAACACTTACCGCCGCACCACCCTTTGGAACTGACGCGTTTACATGTCAAGTTGACGCAATTCTGAAAGATCGCGCAGAATTTTCGTGACAATTTTCACTGACATGATATCGTTGTCCTCGAACTGCGACGTCGGGTTTGGGCATCTCTGGGCTAGAGAGACCCCGGCGTGCGAGCCAGGAGGCATCGCTGCTTCCTCTTCATCGTTTGGAACTTTTGATAAACCTGTCTGATGTTGTGCTGCATTTGCGGCCATTCATCGCCGGAGGAGAAAAAAATGATCCATCTGAACAAGCGTGCGCGGCGTTCCTGTCTCGTTGCAGCGGCAGCTTTTGCAGTGGCGGGCTCGCTCGCACCTGTGGCGCGGGCAACCGATCTCCTATGGGATGCCAATGCCGCCGGTGCCGGCCAAACAGATGGCGCGGGAACGTGGCTGAATACCGATCAGTGGTGGGACGGCGCGACGAATCAAACCTGGAGCAATGGTACGCCTGACAACGCC
>JBBQCK010000556.1:0-2262 GCA_038318605.1 Tepidisphaerales bacterium
TTGCCGCGCCCAGCGTCGTGGGCGGGCAGGGAGGCAACATCGACATTCGCGCCGACTCGATCTGGATCACCCGCGGCGGAACGCTCGTTGCTGCAAGCGACCGCGGCGGAACATCCGGCAATATCACCATCGACGCAGGAAAGGTGCGGATCGATCGTAATGGCTCGATACAGGATTTCGGCGATCAGGTCGGCGCCGGTTCCATTCGCATCCGATCGCGCTCGGCAGTTCGTATAGAAAATGCCATATTGAATGCCCAATCGGGCGGCGATGGCGGCAGCATTTCCATCACCGCACCCGATCTGGTGTTCATACGAAGCTCGGTACTGGTAGCCGACGCCACAGGTGATGGCGGAAATATTATCATCGATCCGGATGTGGTTGTGCTCGATCACAGCACGCTCAATGCCAACGCGGTCGGCGCGGGAACAGGGGGCGCAATTTCCATCTCCGCCAGCAACGCATTTTTTCGGCAGGCTTCGACCATCACATTTTCGTCCGCGTTCGGCGTTGCCGGAACACTGACTTTGGCGATACCCGATAGCGACATCGCCGGCACCCTCACGCCGACCGCAGCTGCGCTGCTGTCGTCCGATGCGCGGCTCATCGAGGCGTGTGCCGTCCGCTCGCCCGGCGATGCCAGCACCTTTCTGTCCACACCGCGCGGAGGCGCGCCGCCGGCCGCCGGAGGGCTTTCAGTCTCGATACCAGTACGAAACCCGCCGACAACGCGGCCTTGATCGTTGATGCCAAGGGTCGCCCGCCAGACGCCTTGGCGCATCGCCGCGCGCGGCTTGACAGCCCAACGCGCCACCCGTACTTTCTGCTGCAAATCGGCCGACGCGCGGAGATAAGCCGGCCGGCGTGCTTTAGTTTGAAACCAATCCTCTGGGAACCTCGCCCATGTCTGAAACACCCGCGCGGCTCGCCGTCAGCCAGAACAAAGACGTCAATCTTGTTGAATTTACCGACAACAAGATTCTCGACGAATTGAATATCGCCGAAATTGGTCAGAGCCTCAGCGATCTCATCGCGCGCCGCGAGCGATCGAAGCTGCTGCTCGATTTTGCAAACGTTGATCACCTCTCATCCGCCGCCCTGGGGATGCTGATCAACGTCAACAACAAGATCAAGCAGCAGAACGGCCAGCTCCGGCTTGCCAACATCAAGCCGCAGATACTCGAGGTTTTCACAATCACGCGCCTGAATCGGCTTTTTCGAATATTGCCGTCGCGCGACGAGGCGTTGGCGAGCTTTGAATGAACGGTTGGTGATCGCCTATGATTTGCCGGCATCGGAGGGACCGGGCCGCGTAGGTCCGGCAAAGCAACGGGGCGCAAGGAGAGGCGCATGAGCGGTAAGAGCGGCCGGTCCCACGCCAAGGGCAAACCCATCCGGCGCGCCGCCGCACAATCATTGCGCTTTACAATTCCGTCCGAATACGCCGCTCAACGCCACGTCCAGGCAGCGATCATGCGCGCGGTCCACGACAACAATTACGACGCCGAATCCGAGTACGCCATCAAGCTCGCTGTTGAAGAGGCGCTCATAAATGCCATCAAGCACGGCAACCGACTGTCACATGACAAGCAAGTCAAGGTCCGGGCAAGTGTCGGGCCTCGCCGCACAGAAATCGTTATCGAAGACCAAGGCGAGGGTTTTGATCGCGGCAACGTCCCCGATCCCACTGCCGAAGAAAACATCTGTAAATGCCACGGCAGGGGAATCCTCCTCATCGAGTCTTATATGAACCGCGTGGAGTGGACCAAAGGTGGCCGCGCCTTGAAGATGGTGCGGGAAAATGCCGGCGGCGCCGCTCGGGCCGGCGAATAGCCCGATCGTCGCTGCTGCTGCCATGGTATCACTACGCACCGATGAGCCGCTCAAATCCACCCCGTGGGCAAACTGGGCGCTGATCCTGGGCAACCTCGTCGTCTTTCTCCTGCAGTTGCGAATGCCCGGACTGATTGATCGGCTCGATCTCAATGCCCGAGATCCGCACGTCGCCTGCTTCCTTACCTATGCGCTCGTCCACATCGGCTGGACTCATCTGCTCTTTAACCTGCTGGCGCTGGTCATGTTCGGCCCGAATGTCAACGATAGACTCGGCCAGACAGGCTATCTCGCTTTTTACTTTTCCGGCGGCATCGTCGCCGGCATCGCGTTCGTCATCTTCGATCAGGGTGTCGTTGCCGGCGCCAGCGGCGCCATCGGCGCGGTGCTGGGGGCGTATCTGGTTTTTTTCCCTCGCTCGCGCGTCAT
>JBBQCK010000557.1:0-2250 GCA_038318605.1 Tepidisphaerales bacterium
TTGTCGTGCATCTTGCCCATCGCGATGAGGCATTGCGGTATCTGGGCGACTTGGACGATCTCGGGCGGCGCATGATGCGAAAGCTCTGGCCCGGGCCAGTCGCCTTGGTGTTCGATGTGCTGGCCGATCGCCGCGCGGAGGTTGCGGCCGAACTGCGCGTTGGGGAATCCGACATTTATGCCGACGGAGCAATAACACTGCGCTCTCCCGATCACATCGTCACCATTGATGTATTGCAGAGCGTAGGGCCGGCCGAGCCGGTTGTGATGCGCCGGCTGCCGGAATCCATGGATACGCTCGTCAATGCGGCGGGCGAGCCCGCGCTGGCGGACCAGTTCGACCTGGTTCTGGACGCGGGTCCGCCGCGCCATTCCAAGCCTTCCACCATCGTCAAGATGCGCCCGGGCGGCTACGACATCCTGCGCGCTGGAATCTATGACCAGCGCATCATCGAACGACTGCTGCGAACGACTGTGTTGTTCGTATGCAGCGGCAATACCTGCCGCTCGCCAATGGCCGAGTCGATCGCACGCAGCGTCATGGCGAAGAAGCTGAACGTGAACGAATCCGAACTCGACCATCGCGGCGTGACGGTGATGTCCGCTGGAAGCATGGCCATGCCCGGGGCGCGCGCGACGCCCGCGGCCGTCGAGGCACTCAAGCCGATGGGACTGGACATCAGCCGCCATCGCTCCAGACCGCTGACGGTTGAACTGATTCACCAGGCCGATCTGATTCTCACCATGGGCCGCAGCCATACTGCGGCCGTCAAGGCGCTTGTTCCCTCGGCAGCCGAGAAGACACGCAGCCTCGATCCCCAGCAGGATATTGAAGATCCGATCGGCGGCGACGTGGCGGTTTATGTGCGACTGGCGGGATCGTTGGCCGGGTTGATTGAAAAGCGTCTCGACGAAAAGCCGCTGTTCTGATCGGGAAAATCCTTGCTGGCATCCGGCGTCGATTGCGGGCACAATAGGACGCTGCCGTTGCGGATTGATGCAAGCGCGGCGGCACGGCGCACGGGCGACTAAATCCATGAAGGACCCAGCGATGAAAATCGCGATCGCGAGCGACCACCGGGGCTACGAAGCCAAAAGGCGGCTTGTACCCCTGCTGCGCCAATGGGGACATGAAGTAATCGACTTCGGATGCGATGGCGGCGCTGCGTGCGACTACATCGACTTCGCCGCGCCCGCATCGGACGCTCTGGTCCGCGGGGAGGTGGAGGCGGCCGTTCTGCTGGACGGCAGCGGTATCGGCATGTCGATCGCCGCCAACAAGGTCATCGGCGTGCGGGCCGCCCTGGTGCACGACGAAGTCACCGCGCGCATCAGCCGCGAGGCGGCGCATGCCAACGCGTTATGCCTCGGCGCCGATCTCCTGGGCGAAGCACAGCTTCGCAGCATCCTCGATGCATTTCTCAACACCCCGTTCGGCGAAGGCCGCCACGCCCGCCGCGTCGAAAAGCTCTGCGAACTTGAGCTTCGCCAACGACAAATCCCCGCCCCCATCGCGCCCGTCGCCGGCCTGGGTGACTAAAAGGAGCGAGCCGAAATCGAAGTTCCTTAAAATTCGAAAAACACCAAAGTTCAAATTGAAAGATGAGACAGGATTTTCTTAGGTGTAACCGGCAACCTGCGACATGATACCGGACGCCCCGCCCATCACCCTTCCAGTTTCAGTTGGAAACTAAGCTGTTCGAGTTGCACTGCCAGATCGACTGCGGTCAGGGCGACGGTTTCCGGCACGTTGATGGATACCGGGGCAAAGTTCAGCAGGCCGCGGATTCCAGCGGCGATGAGCGTGTCCGCCACGCTTTGGGCCGCCTCGGCGGGGACGGCCATTATCGCCAGCCGGGCGGAATGATCGCTGAGTGTCTTTGCCAGCGTGTCCATTGCACGGACATCGAACGGGCCGAAGCGTTTGCCAACCTTGGCGGGGTCGGCGTCGAAGACGGCGACGATTTTGAATCCCTTTTTTACAAACCCGCGATAGCTCAGCAGCGCCATGCCCAGGTTTCCTGCGCCGATCAGGATCACATGCGAGGTCTTATCTGTGCCGAGAATGCGGCGGAGTTGGCCGATCAATTCGTCAACGCGGTACCCCACGCCCGGATGTCCGAACTGTCCGAAGTACGCCAAATCCTTGCGCACCTGTGCATCGGTCAGGCCGAGCGATTCACCGAGCTGGCGGGAACTGATTGTATGGCGATCCTTGCCCGTCACTGATTCGAGCTGGCGTAGATAAAGA
>JBBQCK010000558.1:0-2243 GCA_038318605.1 Tepidisphaerales bacterium
GTCGTGGAAAGTGCCAAGGGAGAAGTTATAGCCATGGTCGGGGTGCAACAGCACGAGGAAGGGGCGGCCGAGATTCGTAGACTGCGCGTTCGCGAAGACAGTCGCGGCCAGAAGATCGGAACAACCTTGATGCAGACCGCCGTAAAGTTCTGCACCGAGCACGGCTACTTGAAAGTCACGCTCGATACCTACATGGATCGTGAATCCGCCATCCAGCTCTTCGAGAAGAATCACTTCAAACTGCAGCGCAGCCGAGCGCTGGGCGACAAGTCGCTACTTTATTTCTATTTTGATCTTTATAGCGGCGAGAAAAAGAAGGAATAGCGCACCTACCACGCATTTGCTGTCACGGCTTTTGGCCGCGGTGCACTATGCCTGAACCACCACGCCGGCCGGGCGCGGCAGGCCGCTGGTGCGAAGCCCGGCCAGTATCCATTGCGCCACCTCTTGCACGTCGAGGTTCCCCAGAAGCTGGCGGCGGAGAACATGCGTCCTCGGTCCGAGCGGCCGCCAGACGTCGGGGGATGTCGGACCAAAGATCGCAAATGTCGGCAGCCCGACGATGCCCGCAAGATGTGCCGGTCCGCTGTCGTTGCCGACAAATGCCGAAGCATCTGAAAGCGCTTCGTACAGTTCAATATAATCAGCCGGAGATCGCACCTCCGCGATGTCGCGAAACGCGGCGACCTGCGCCGGCGTCCAGCGCTCCTGTTCCACTTCCCCAATGAGGAACTTGACCGAAAGCCCGCTGTCGATCAGAAGGCGGGCCAATGCGACATAGGCATCGGCTGGCCAGCATTTCGACGCCGCGCCCGCACCAGGGTGAATCGCAATTGCGCCGTCGCCGCTCAACCGGGAATCAAGGCCCCGTGCTCCCAGCGATCGCAACATCTGCCGAAACGCCTCGGCGATGGCATAATGCTCGTGCAGTTGTTTTACCAGGTGTTCCGAAACATGCAGCATTGATGCTGTGTTTGGATTGGCGTTCAGGTCGAGCAACATTGCGGCCGGCGCCAACCGACGAACATTTTCCCTCCAGCATCCATCGTCACCCGCAGAAAAATTGAAAATCGCGTGCGCACCGGCGAGCAACGATTGCGCCCGCGCGCTCAGGCCCGCGCCATCCGAATGAAGCGTGTGCCAGCCATGCCCGTCGGCATCAATCGACTCGATGCGAAGTAGCCGCTCCGCGAGCCGGCCCTTCTGCGGCTGCGTAACATAAAAGATGCGGCTTTGAGGCCAAAGCCGACCCAGCCCCAGAGCCAGCGGCCAGTTGAGAACAAAGTCCCCGAGCGCGGCCGAATGAAAAATTAGTACATTGCGCAACAGCACGGCAGTTCAAGAATAGCCCACGGATGCCCTCCGGGCGAGCCGGACAAAAATCACCGGCTGGCGACCAGTAACACCAGTGAAGCATCATCGTCGCGATATTCCGCCACCGGCTTCCAGCCACGCTGCTTTAGTTCGTCCAATGTGATATTACGGGACGGGTCATGGTTGTTCATCGCAAAGACTGAATCCCACACCAGCAGCGTTCCAACCTTCGGCTGCCAATAACGCGAATCCCAGGGAAGCATTTTCGACGGGCTGGAATCCCAGGCGGTGTGTTCGAGGTGCCGATAAACCGCCGGCACCGACGATACCAGCCGCGGATACTCCTTCCGAAGCGCTGAATCTTCCATGAGGCGGCGAACGGCCTGGGCCGACAGACGATCCATCGCTTCAAGCGGAACGGCAGGCCCTTTCGAGGAAGTTCCCTGGGCCGTTTTCGGGCTTACAAGTATTTCGCATGAACTTAGATCATCGTTCAACCACGTCAGCCAAACCCAGCCCGCGCGGACGAGTTCATCGCGCTCGACGACCATTGTGGCATCGCTGTTTGTGCTGCCGTAAACATGATCCCATATGACCAGACTCCCCGCGGGAATCGACGCATGGCCGCCATCGATTGACGCGCCCGGCATCAGATTCGGTTTACCCCATTGAAGCGTGCGGGCTGGATCGGCCTTACTGATGTCGGCGATGTAATAGACCGCGCCATTAGAGGCTGCAAATCGCGGATAACTTGACCGCAATTCCGCGTCATGGAGGTACCAGGTAACCGCCGCCCGGCCAACGCGATCGAGCGACCACTCGCGCATCGGCAAAATGTGAATGAACGCCAGCGCGGTCGCCGGCAACAAGGCGGCATAGATCGCCAGGCGATGGATTGGCCGTTTCAAAACTGATTCAAGCAGATAGAG
>JBBQCK010000559.1:0-2232 GCA_038318605.1 Tepidisphaerales bacterium
GCGGGATGGGCATCGGCGTGGTGGGCGCAATCCTCGTCCGGGCGGGGCATAAGGAGGGCTATCGCGTTGTGTTTTCAGATAAGAAGGGGCTCGCGATTCGCAACGGCGGCGTCTTTTCCCAAATAGCGTTTGTAGTGGGAAGTGGTCAGTTGGCGGCGGAGAGCGGGGCCGCGGCAGTGGCCAGCGGGCATTTGGCGGCGGACGACAGCGCAGCATGCGTGGTTGATGCTTCGGGCCGGGCGGGCGCGGCGACATCCAGATCTGATGACTCCCCCCTGCGCAGCGCCGGCGCTTCGACCGACTACCCAACGACCGGCGTCATACCGTATGGCAAGGCGGATCTTCTGCTTGGCATTGATATTCTCGAAGCGACGCGCGCCATTGATCCGCGCGAACAGTTTCGTGTGGCGTCCAGCGATCGCACCAGCGCTGTGTTGAACATGCACAAGCAGTCAACCGTGTATACGCTGCTGGGGCGTGAGGATTTTGATCCGGAGAAATTGCGGGAGGAAATTGACAATCACTGTATCGCGGCCAACACCTGCGCTCGGAATCTTTCCCAGCTCTGCGAGGAGCGCCTGGGCAGCAAGCAGTACGCCAACATCATGATGCTGGGCGTGGCGTATCAGCTTGGGTACATACCGGTGAGCGCGCATTCGATCGCCTGGTCCATCAAGGACACGATTCGGCGCGACCATCGCAAGAACCTCAAGGCGTTTAACATCGGGCGAAAGCTGGCGCAGGAGCCTCGGGCGCTTCCCAATCGCCCGCAGCCGGAGACATGGGAACACCTGGTGACCAACAAGGTCCGGATTCTTCGCAAGACGCGCTTTCGCGGCAGCGCCTGGGCGGAGCGATTCGAGACGTTGGCGCGCGAAGTCATGAACAAAATGCCCGACTTGGGCGATCGCGTTAAATATGATCTGGCACTGCGGATTTATGACATCCTGCAATATCAGAACCACCTGCTTGCGCAGCATTACGTCGATCAGGTATTCAAAATTTACGAGCGTGATTCCGCGGATCGCGGCCGGCTCGCCACCGCCAGCGCGGTGTTGAACATCGCCAAGGTCATCCTCATCAAGGATGAGCCGTATGTCGCTTATCTGCTGACGCGATACGAGAAGAAGCAGCGCGACATCAGCAAGTATGCCATCGACCTCGCCAACGGAGACCGCATTCGCTACCTCCATTGCACGCGGCCGGAATTTAACCTCGGGCCATGGCGCGTGCGGCTGAACGTCCGCACGACCGACTGGCAGTTGAAACTGGTCCGCCACATGAAGTGGTGGCGGAAAATCCCCGGTTGGCATCGGCGCGAGCAGGCGTTTCGCGACTGGTATTTCGGCCTGCTCGAACGCATCAGCCTGACGAGCGAGGCGGACTATGCCATTGCACTCAAAGCGCTCAAGTGCCCCGAGGACGTCAAGGGATATCGCGAGATCCGCTACCCCACCATGGACGCTGCGATCGCGATGATCGAATCAGAATTGGGTGGCGTACCGCCCAGCGCAACGTCGGCACGGCCGGGAATCCTTGCCCAGATGGTTGGCACGCCGGCCGGAGCGTAGATCGCAGCGGCGCAGGCCCGGCAGGCAATCCGCGGGTTTTGGCATTGCGGGCCATGCGCCTGGGGCATCATCTGTACATCGGCATGTTACAAGCCGGTTACGTTCGGCGGCGCGGCTGATGGCGGGCCGCGTGTAGAATGAACCGGCCGCCATGCCAAGACGCATTCTGGTTATCGAAGATGACACTGCCATTCGGCGGGGCATTGTCGATGCGCTGCGGTATCACGCGTTTGACACCATTGAAGCCCGCGATGGGCACGAGGGCGCGAGCCTGAGCATAACGGTGGATTGCGATTTGATCCTGCTCGACCTGGTGCTACCCGGTCGGGACGGACTTTCCATACTTCGGCAACTGCGCGAAAGCCGTCCGGCGCTGCCGGTGATCATCCTCACCGCGCGCGGCGAGGAGCACGATCGCGTGAACGGATTGAAAACCGGCGCCGATGATTACATGGTCAAGCCCTTCAGCGTGAAGGAATTGATCGCTCGCGTGGAGGCGGTTCTGCGGCGCAGTCCGGAACGTCCGGCCGACGTTCCGCGCGTGCGACTGGCTAATGGGGTGGCCGACCTCGAACGGCGCGAACTGCGATTCGACGACGGCGGGCGAGCGGAGCTATCGGAGAAGGAGGCTGAGTTGCTACGGTATCTCGCCTCGAATGCC
>JBBQCK010000560.1:0-2219 GCA_038318605.1 Tepidisphaerales bacterium
GATAATCAGCGGCAGGCCGATTTGCTCGAGTACCTTCTGGCCTTCCTCCAATGTATGCACCACGCCGCTGCGTGGGACATTCAGCCCGATCTTCAACATGAGGTCTTTGAAGACCTGTCGATCCTCGCCTTTGAATATTGCGTCGCGATCGGCGCCAATCATCTTGACGCCGTAGCGGGTCAGAATGCCTTTATCGAAGCAGGCCATGCCAGTGTTGAGGCCCGTCTGGCCACCGAGCGTTGGAAGGAGCGCGTCAACCGGCGTGCCTTGCGATTTTTCGCGTTCAAGAATTTTCTCAACAGCCTCGGGAGTGATGGGTTCGACATAGGTCGCGTCGGCAAACTCAGGATCGGTCATGATCGTTGCCGGATTGCTGTTGACCAGTACGACGCGATAGCCCTCTTCCTTGAGTGCGCGGCATGCCTGCACGCCGGAATAATCGAACTCACACCCCTGCCCGATGACGATTGGGCCCGAGCCGATGATCAGAATGCTATTTATGTCTGTGCGTCGCGGCATGTGGGTTTAGGCGTAGCGGAGCGTAAGCATTGCCGCCCCATGAGTTTAGGGATATTTCACTGTCGCTGGAACGCGGCAGATTCTACAGGCCGTGCCTGTAATTTCCAATTGCTGGCGGTTGGATTAGTCTGACCATCGCTGCCAGGGTCATCGACATCGCGCGCTCGCGCCGATGCGAATGCATGGGATGCACGCACACTATGCGAATCAGCGTTTTCACGAGCAACCAGCCGCGTCATGTCGCGCTCATCGAGGCGCTGGCTTCGGTGGCTGACGAGGTGATCGCAGTTCAGGAATGCACGACGCTGTTCCCCGGCGCGGTGGCGGATTTTTTTCGCAAGTCAGAGGTGATGCAGCGGTACTTTGCAAAAGTGATCGACGCCGAGCGCGCGGAGTTTGGTCCGCCGCGCCCCCTGCCGGCGGGTGTGCGGTCGATGCCGATGCGCATGGGGGATCTCATCCATTTTGACGAACGCGCGCTGGAGGCGGTGCTGGAGGCGGACCTGTTCGTCGTATTCGGGTCCAGTTTCATTCGCGGGCCGCTTTGCCGGCGGCTTGTCGAGCGGCGTGCGATCAATATTCATATGGGTGTATCACCCTATTACCGGGGGAGCTCATGTAATTTCTGGGCGCTTTACGACAAACGCCCGGAGATGGTGGGCGCGACGATTCATTTGCTAAGCGAGGGGCTGGATTCCGGGCCGATGTTGATGCATGCGCTGCCGGCGACGGAGGATTGCG
This sequence comes from Tepidisphaerales bacterium, assembly GCA_038318605.1. Taxonomy (GTDB): domain Bacteria; phylum Planctomycetota; class Phycisphaerae; order Tepidisphaerales; family Tepidisphaeraceae; genus JBBQCK01. Next base: position 1,261 of record JBBQCK010000560.1, read on the forward strand.
AGCCGTTTGCGCTCGGCATGCGGGCGGTACGGGCGGCGCAATTTGCGCTCGTTCAGGCGATTTGCAGCGGTGAGATTATGCGCATCGATCCGGTAGCCCAGGACAAATCGAAGGCATTACGATATACGCGCAATGCCGATTTCAGTGATGAAGCAGCGCAGGAATATCTTGAACGGGCGATGATGCCGACGGAAGTGGGGAACGCACTGCGCGCTGCCGCCCGCGAAAAAGATGGGCGATACCTTCGGCCGGTCTTCGCTGGATGAACCACAGCAGAGCTGGCGCAATAAAAAACGAGCAAGGACTACTCACTTGCTCGCAATGTGGCCGGCCCTCACCAGCCGAAATTTTGCAATTCCCTCAGGCTTTTCAGTTCGCCCCGACCGATTCTTGTACTTCCGTTTCATCAAGGCGGCTCGGATCAAAAGTGAGTTGGTTGCGGCCGGTGCGCAGCACGCCCTTGCGCCGCAGATCGGATAGCGCCAGCGATACTGTCTCGCGCGCGACGCCAACTGCCTGGGCGAGTTGCTGGTGGGTAATGCGAAGTACTACGTTCATGCCCGAGCGGCTGGCGGCGGGCGATTCGCCAAGCCGGCGCAAAGTATCGGTAAGCCGGGCCCGGCAATCATCGAAGACCAAGCCGCTGGAGGTTTCGTTGGTGTTGAGAATTTTACCTGCAAGCTGGTGGATGAGTTGCAACGCCGCGGTCGGCCGGCCCAGCAGCGTCTGATCGAAACGCTCTGCCGCGATGGCAATTGCAGTGACCGGGAGCGCGGCCTCCGCTTGTTCGCCGTAGTTGGTTCGCCCCGTCAGCGCGGCCATACCGCACCAGTCGCCCGGCCCAAGAATTTCGAGTAACCGGCGCGCGCCCGTTGTGGACACCTGTAGCAGGCGCACCTGCCCTTCGAGGATGAAAAATACATTTCTGGCCGCGTCCAAGGGGGTGTATAGCGTTTCCC
>JBBQCK010000561.1:0-2204 GCA_038318605.1 Tepidisphaerales bacterium
GCGATGATTAAAATCGCACAGGCACGCCAAGCCGTCCGCATCACGCTGGAAGTCGAGACAACAAACGAGCCCGCGATTTTGCTTTATCAACAACTTGGCTTTGCGATGGTCGAGCAGTTGCCCGACTATTACGCCCCCGGCCGGCACGGCCTGCGCATGACGCGCCCCGCACACATCCAGTCCGCCACCCGAGCGGCCTGATCGTGGTCACCGCTCATCTTCGACCGGCGTCGCCCGCACATAGTCAGCATATGCCGCTGCCAGCCGATCTCGCAGCCAAAGGTTATCGTGAACGAGCACGCGATATCGAAGCACAAGGGTCTCGTTCGCCTCCAGCTTCAGGGCCCCGTGAAACAACATCGCGGCGTTCAGATAATTCTGATGTTTCTCGGCGCCGCCATACCAAGGCGTTGGATGTGACGCATTCGCGGGGTGTTCAAAAAATGCAAATCCGCCAGTTGCCTCCGGGCCCCCATCTAGTTTTCCAGAAAGATCGGCCCACTGGGCAACCTCGCCAACCGGCCGCTCGGTGGTTGAGCCGTCGGATAGAAGTATCCGGGTCTGCTGCCAATTACGCGTTCCGCGCATAACCAGCCCGCCATACCCGCCCCAGGTCGTATAGGGCGTCCGGTCCAGAACGACATCACTGCAGGGTGTCAGACGCAAGTCAAAGTCGAGCGCATATGCATCAGCTTCGATTGAGCTGTAAATCACGCGCCGCTCCTCACGCAATGCGATCTGCCGTTTCCCTGCCGTGTCATTTTTCGGGCGAATCCAATTCAACGAGCTTGTCATTTCCGCGCGGCCGTCGCGGCAATCAACCACCGGCACACCCGATTCCTGTACGCCAAAGGGATGATTTTCCTCCCAGAAATTGTCCCCATCGACGAATTTAAACGTGAACCAAAGCCCCCGATGCCACAAATGATCGTGCGGCTCGAAGTTGGTCAGCACCACCCCTGATGGCGTGCGCACCGGATGAAAATAGGGCTTGGGCTTACCGGCGTAGACATATTTCCACACGGCATCTTCGCCGTCCTCGAACAGAGAAACCGATCTGCCGACATCGTGGATTACACGCATATCCGGCAGTTTAACCGCCCATCGCCCACGCGACGAATTGCGTGCCTTCGCAGGCACGCTGCGCCTATCGTGCCGTCATCACGCGGCTGATCGTGAAGATCGGCAGCAGCATCGCCATCGCAACACCGCCGATGATCATGCCCATGACCGTAATCATGATCGGCTCGATATACCGCGTCAGATTGGCGATCTGTTCCTTCAGTTCCTGCTCCGAATAACCGGCCACCTGTTCCATCACAAAACCAAGTTTGCCGCTCTTCTCGCCGCTTGAAAGCATCTGCGCCACCGGCCGCGGAACCAGAGGCGAATCGAACATCGGCTCCGAGAGCTGCCGGCCGGCCTGGATCTGCTGGCCGACGCGATCCCACAATTCGCGAAAATAGGTGTTTCCGCACAGTTCATGCGCCGTGGTAATGCAATCCGTCAGTGTGACGCCTGCATTCGCCATCGTGCCGACAGTGCGCAGCCCGCGTGACAGATGCAGCCGCCGAAACATCGGCCCGATCAATGGCACATTCAGTTGAATCCAATGAAACACCCGGCTCCCCTGCTTTGTGCCGACGTAAAACCACGTTCCTGCTGCCGCCGCCACGACACCACACAGCAGCGCAATCCAGTTATTGACAACAAACCCGCTCATCGCCATCAGCACCTGCGTCGGCACCGGAAGCGCGGCTTTCTTGTTGGCGTAAATCGCGGTGAATTTTGGAAGCACAAATGCCAGCAAAAAAATCGTCGTCGTGATCGCGAAGCTCAGCATGATCGCCGGATAGGTCAACGCCCCCTTCACCTTGCGCACCGTATCCTGCTCGTCGCGCAGGTACGCAACCGCACGCTGCAGTAGCTTCGCCATCTGGCCCGACTTTTCCGCGGCCTTCATCAATGCCGTCAATATGCGCGGAAAACTTCGCGGGTGCCGCAACAGCGCATCCGAAAACGTATTGCCCGCCTGGACAAATTCCGTGAGATCGAGCATCAACCGCTTCATCTGCGGCGTAGTCGCCTGCTGCGAGATGCAGTCGAGCCCCTCCGAAAGCGTCACGCCGGTTTCCACCATCACCGAAAGCTGCGTTGCAAGCTGGATGACGTCCTTGCGCGATACCTTCACGCCGGCCGATGCC
>JBBQCK010000562.1:0-2162 GCA_038318605.1 Tepidisphaerales bacterium
CGTACGCCTCGCCACGTGCAAAAGCGGGATTGGGCGGCAGCGCATCGGCATCCTTGACGATCAGACGGTTGTAATCCTCGCTGGCAAGATACGACAGGAAAAGTTCCGCCATGTCTTTATGTTTTCCACCCGCATAAACGCCTGCGTTACGACCCTGGATGGCGCAGACCCGCATTTCACGATAGGGCGGCTCGGCGGTGCAGAGCTGCATGGGGCCTTCGCCACGCTCGGCGCGCGCTTCATTGAACTTACGAAACTGAATCAATAGATATCGCCCGGTGAACATCATCGCATAGCTGCCCTTGTTGAAGAGCTGCGGCGAATCGCCCCCATAGCCCGCATCGGCGCTGAATGCCGCCTTGTCGGCAGCGGACGGAATGATGTGATCGTCGTAGGTCCACTTATAAAAAAGCTTCAATGCTTCGGCATGGCGCGGATCATCCAAGGTGCAACGCGTCATCGTTTCATTGAATTCGCTGACGCCGAAGCTCCGGCGCAAAGTCTGGAAATCGACCGCGTCGGCAAAGAATATATCCGGACGCGATTTACCGGCGTTAGCGGCGGCGACGAACGCCTTGCCTTCTTTCTCAAACTCCTCAACCGTCCAGTTTTTTTGAGGTGGGATCGGCCGGCCGTATTTTGCGAACGTTTCCTTGTTTACGAAGTAGAGATACGTCGTGACGTTGCATGGAAATGTGTATTGATGTTCGACGCTTTCGACATCAGGAGTCAGCAATTCCGGCCGGATCGTCTCCCAGGTTTTATCCGGCGCAAAGCCGAGTCGCTTTGCAGCGTCGGTGACATCTTCGAGAAATCCTGCCGACACGAACATCTGGTGCGTGAAAATATCCAGCGTGTCGCCCGAAACTCCGCTCACGCCCTGAATTAACTTCTTGGCATTGTCGGAATTGGCGGTGTCGAGCTTCAATTCACACGCCGGCAGGCGGATCGTCGTCGGCAGGTCGGCAGCGGCGAGCTTTCCCTCCAGCGCCGCTACACCCTTCGGATTGAGCACGGGATTGCGAATGATCCGCAACATTGAGTCGGGCCAGGTAAGCTCTGCGAACGCTTTTGCCTCGGCGGGTGTTCTTAACTCCCACGCTTTGACATGGCCATTTTGTACCATCCACTCGTGAAAGGTGTTGATCTGCGTCACGCGGGCGGAATTGATGTCGGTCACCCAGTAAATGACCGGCAGATTGCTGTGCGTATCGGGCTGGAACCATTGCGTCACCGCGCCGGCGGCGCAGAGCAGCAGGAACATGCCGACGAAAATGTACTTCATTGCGTGCCCCACCCCATCGCCAACGCGACGAACATCCGCATGCCTACGCCCAGGGCGGCGTCGGTGAAGTCGAAGTGGTCGCTGTGCAGCGGCGGATAGGTTTCACGGTTGGGAGGTTCTACGCCGATTAGAAAGAAGCATCCGGGCACGCGCTCGAGGTAGTAAGCAAAATCCTCGCCGCCCATGGATGGCCGGGCGACGGGATAATAATGCCCCGCGCCAATGGTCTCACGGGCGATCTTTTCGACGTAATCCGCCATGTCCGGATCGTTGATGGTGGCAGGATACCCTTCGAACCAATCGACCTCGACAGCGCAGTCGTGGGCGGCGCCGATGCCGCGGCAACGGCGTGCGACAGCGTCTCGCACCAGCGCCCGGGCCGCATCGTGCAAGGTGCGGGCGGGGCCGCGAATGACGGCGATGTCGGGGATGATGTTCTCGGCGGTGCCGGCGTTTATTCTTCCCATGGTGACAACGACAGAATCAGTTGGATCGAACTCGCGGCTGGCGATCTGTTGCAGGGATAAAACCGCCTCGCAGGCCGCCACGATCGGATCGCGCCCGAGATGTGGAAACGCTCCGTGACAGCCGCGCCCGCGGAAGGTGATTTCGTAGTTGTCGGTTGCCGCGAGTATTGCCCCCGCCTTGGTGGCGACGATGCCGACCTTCATCCCCGGCCAGCCGTGCAGGCCGAAAATGGCTTTCACGACCGGTCCGATGCGTCCATCGAGCACGCCGGCATTGACCAGACGCTCGGCCCCGCCACCGCCCTCTTCCGCCGGTTGCCAGAGCAGCTTGACGCATACCGGCAGCTTTGACTCCATCGATTTCAAAATCCCGGCCGCCCCAACCAGACCCGCGGAGTGTCCATCGTGCC
>JBBQCK010000563.1:0-2155 GCA_038318605.1 Tepidisphaerales bacterium
GATCGGGCGTATCGTAGTCGTTCATGCCGGCAGTATATGCGCAGCGCGTCGGCCGGTCATGCGGCTTTTCGCACTGGCCGCCCGGGCGTTGACCGCCGCGCCGCCCGCGTTATCGTCGCGGGCCAATGCAGCGCGATCGACCGAGCACCGACAGCGAGCCGGCTAAAATGATCAACCCGCCGGAGCAACATCCGATGCGCGCCCGGGTGCCCGGCTCGCCACAGGCCCGCATCGCCAGCGTGAGCTACCTCAATGCCCGGCCATTGATCTGGGGGTTGGATGTCGATCCATCAATCGACCTCAGACTCGAGGTGCCGGCGCGGCTGCTGGATGTGCTGCAACGCGACGAGGCGGATGTGGCGCTTTTGCCGGTCATCGACTATCAGCGCATGGACAATCTGGTGGTATCGACCGCCGGCGCCATCGGCTGCGATGGCCCGACACTCACGGTGCGCATCTTTTCTCCCGAGCCGGTCGAGGGGCTGAAGCGACTGGCCTGCGATGCCGAGAGCCATACCTCGGTGGCACTGGCGCGGGTGGTGCTGGCCGAGCGTTACGGAATCCGCCCGGATTTCATCGGTCTGCGTTCTGAAGGCTGCGATGATCAGACGGCAAGACTTTTGATCGGCGACAAGGTCGTTACCGACGAACCTCGGGGCATGCCATATCAAGTCGATCTGGGGGAAGCCTGGAAATCACTTACAGGCTTGCCGTTTGTCTTTGCCATCTGGACCGGCCGGGCGGATGCGCCATGGGAACCGATCGACGTCCGCCTGCGAAAGGCCCGCCTGGAGGGAATGGAGCATGTGGATGAAATCGTCCGTGACCAGGGCGTCCCGCGCGGCTGGCCGGCCGCCGCGGCGCGGGCCTACCTTGCTGAGTATCTGAAGTTTGAAGTGTCCGATCGTTGCATCGAGGCCATTCGCCTGTTTCACGAATTGGCAGCGAAACATGGCGAGATCAATCGGCCGGTGAAGCCGTTGCGGATCGTCGGGCGATGACCACCGGCGATACCATCGTCGCAATCAGCAGCGCGGCCGGGCCAGCGGCGAGAATGATCGTGCGCCTGAGCGGGCCGGATGCGGGATCAATTCTCAAAAATCTGATCCATCGTGCAGACGGCGGCAAATCAGGCGCATCGCCTTCGCAAGCGATGACACCGGGCGCGCCGGCGATCGCGCAGCGCGTGCAACTGGCGATCTGTGGCGAATCGATGCCGGCGTGGGCAATGTTTTTCAGTGAAGGAAAGAGCTACACCGGCGAAGCACTCGTCGAGTTGCACATACCCGGAAATCCGCTGGTTGCCCGTCTGTTGGTGGAAGGGGCCATGCGCGCAGGGGCGCGCGCCGCGGAAGCAGGCGAGTTCACGGCGCGCGCCTATCTCAGCGGCCGGTTAAACCTCGTTGGCGCAGAGGGCATCGCGGCGGCGATCGCGGCCCACAGCGCCGACGAGCTGGAGGCCGCACGCCAATTGCGATCCGGCACGCTTGCCCGCCGCCTCGAACCGCTGATGAATGAATTGGCCGAGTTGCTGGCGCTGATCGAGGCCGGCATCGACTTCAGCGAAGAGGATATCTCATTCCTTTCAGCGCCGGAGATGCGCCGCCGCATCGTCGCGGTTGTTGAATCGCTTCGCGAACTGTCTGCCGGCGGCGAGCGTTACGAACGACTGGCCCATGAGCCGACGTTCGTTCTGGTCGGTTATCCGAATGCCGGAAAGAGCACGCTTTTGAATGCGCTGGCAGGGCGGGATCGGGCAATTGTGTCAAACGAGGCCGGCACAACCCGTGATGCCCTGATGGCCGAGGTGGCGCTGGAGCGCGGGATGATCCGGCTGATCGATGTTGCCGGAATTGACGAAGCGGCAGACGATTCCGTGGATGTTTCAAACGATTCCCCGCCGACTGCGTTGCGACAAATCAGCCGCGCGATGCGAAGGCGCGCCCTGGAATACGCTCGCGACGCGGATTTTGTGATCGCGGTGCGCGAAATCAATGACTCCCGCCCAGCGCCCGAAACAGGCCGCGCGGCCGCATTGCGCTTGGCTGCCAAAATCGATCAAGCGCCGACAGCGAACGGCGGCGGATTGCAGCCGGGCGAGATTGCCATCTCGGCGTTAAACGACGCCGGCATGGTTGTATTGCGGGCGCGGCTG
>JBBQCK010000564.1:0-2139 GCA_038318605.1 Tepidisphaerales bacterium
ATCGTGGCGGCATTGAGCGTTCATCGCAACATGATTCCCCCGACGATCAACCTCGAAAATCCCGGCCCCGAGTGCGATCTTGATTACGTTCCCCACAAGGCCCGCGAAGTTCGCGTCAACTACGCCATGAGTAACAGCTTCGGCTTCGGCGGGCACAACGCTTCCCTTGTCTTCAAGAAAATCTGAAACGATGGTACGCCGATGTCGTTACAGGATGCGGCAGCGATCGGCCGCTGTACTGCGGAAGCGCGCCGCCAATTCCACGGCCGCGTGTAGTTGCTTTCAACTGCCTGCCGCTTCACCGCGTGGCGGGTCCTGAAGCAGTGCGCGCAGTTCGTCGGCGGTGAGGACGGGTTCGCCGTGCGAAATATCGTCCTCGAAGCTCGCGCTTGCGGAATGATCGTTTGTCGCACCGTCGCTTGTTTTGTCGGTCTCGTCGCCGTTGGTTGACGCGGAGTTTCGGGCGGGTGCGTCATCCAATGATGAACGATCCATCGAGGTGTGGACGCTTACGGCGAAACGATGAAAGCCCTCATCGTCGAACAATCCATCCGCGCCGAGCCGCGAAGCCTCGGCCAGCGCGCCGGCCCGACCATCGGTGTGGGTCAGCCATACTTCGATGTGTGGAAATCGCCGCTTGATGGCCGCCACGATGGGCAGTTCCTCGCGGTACAGCGATGAAAGACTCAGTACCGTGGCGCGGTAGACAAGCGGCCGCCGGCATAGCTCCGCCATGGCGGCGTACGGGCTGTCGCTTTCAGCGCATTGATATCCATGTTGCTGCAGGCGCGCAAGTTGGGCCTGTCGCGAGGAGGACGACCCCACGAGCAGCGCGCGGCCGGAAGGCCGGCTGACGGGCAGCGATACAACTGGCGTCGCGGTCATGAATGTACACCGGCGTTCAAAACGGCATCTCCAAAAGCGGTCGGCTGACCTTCGTTCATATTACTCGCGCCGGCGACGGGAACAAATCGCCCGCCGGGGCGATAATGTACGCCCGTCGGTGGTCCGCTTAACCTATCGCTGCCAGCTCGACACTTTTTGATTCGCCGAATTGCCCGTCCGAGGATGTATATCCCATGAATCGCGATCCGTTTGAAATCGCGCTGGAACACCACCGCGCCGGACGGACCGGCCAGGCAGAGGCGGGGTATCGCGCTGTTCTGATCGAGACGCCGAACCATGCCGAGGCGCTGCTCTGGCTTGGTGTGCTGGCGATACAGGTCGCTCAGCCGGACGAGGCGGTAGGGCTGTTGCGGCGGTGCGCAGACCTTCGTGGAGACGACCCGGCCGTGCATTTCAACCTTGCGCAGGCGCTGATGGCTTCAGAAAGCCCGGCCGACGCGGCCAAATCCCTGCGCCGCGCCGCAGAACTGGACCCGACCAATACGGCAATTCATGCGGCACTGGGCAATGCGCTTCTCGCCAGCCACGATCCGGCCAATGCCGCCGCCGCCATTGAGGCATTTCGAGCGGCGATCGCCGCAGGAGCCAATGACGCCGATGCGCATCATGGACTTGGCGTGGCATTGCTGCTGGCCGGCCAGTCAGGAATGGCCGCAGCAGCGCTTCGCACGGCGCTAAAGCATCAGCCCAATCGTGCAGCGACGCTCGAACACCTTGCCCGCGCGCACATGGCCGAAAACGAATGGCGCGAAGCGCGACGATGCCTCAACAAAAGCCTGGAGATCAATCCCACCAACGCCAGCGCCTGGAGCGCGCTGGCAAAAATCGACGTGGAAGCCGGCAATTTCGAAATCGCTGCGAGCCTTTTCCGCAAGGCCATCGCGGCTGATGCCTCGTACATTCCGGCCCGCCGGGGTCTTGCTCAGGTTCTGGCGATTCTGAAGCGCGCGGAGGAATTTGCGGAAACCGCGACGCCGCGGCAGCAGATCGCCTCACCTGCCGATGCCGGCCCGTCGAAGCCAACGCTGGCCGAGGCCGCCGAAAAACTTGAGGCGCGGCTCCATTCGCCCGAACTGCTCGATCTGCACCACAAACTCGCTGCGCAACTGGGTCTCGCATCGCCCACGCATGTGCCCCTGGAACTTTTGACTGAGCTTTACGCCCGCTACGCGCCTCGGTTCGAGACCCACCTGCGCAACACGCTCAAGTATTGCGCGCCGGAATTGCTTGGCA
>JBBQCK010000565.1:0-2136 GCA_038318605.1 Tepidisphaerales bacterium
AAGCTGGGCGACGATCCTGGTCAGATCGTCGAATGCTGCCTCGGGTTCGGTGTCGAGAATGTCGTAGCGGCGCAACGCCGCCAGGCGCTGCCCTTCGTGGTCCGGTATCTCTGCCATGCCCCGCAATCCCGCACCCGTGTCCGGTGCATCGTCCAGCCCCGGCGTCGCCCGCGTCCGGTCACGCGACCCCGACAACGCCCAGCGTGGGAGCGGCGCCGGGTCCACCGGCGCCAACGGAAACGTCGCCTGGCGGCCGACGCCTGGACGTCCTGCGGTCCGAACGAAAATCCGTTCGCGGCCATCCGCTGTGGGATGCCTCCGAGACGTCTGCGCCGGCCCAACCGGTCGACGCGGCGGCACATTAGAACATGCCTAAGGTGGAGGCGAGCGATTTTGTGACGCAACCGGCATGCGGGGAGCGGCGCTGACAGGCCGGGCGGCGGGCGTATAGGCTGGCGCCGAAACGGGAGGATATCGATGCTGAAAATCTGGGGCCGACGCAATTCGCAGAACGTGCAAAAGGCGATGTGGCTGATTGGCGAGCTCGGCCTGGCGCATGAGCGCGTCGATGTCGGCGGCAAGTTCGGCGGGCTGGAGACGGACGAATTCCGGGCCATGAATCCGCATGGCCGCATCCCGGTGATCAAGGACGGCGACACGGTGGTGTGGGAAAGCCAGGCCGTGCTGCGCTATCTGGCCGCGACCTACAGTGTCGGCAGATTCTGGCCCGAGAGTCCGGCCGGGCGCGCGCCGATCGACGGCTGGATGGACTGGTCGCAAAGCACGTTGCAGCCGGCCTTCCTCAACGGGATTTTCCAGGGCTATTTCCGCACGCCCGAGGCGCAGCGCAACTGGCCCGCGATCAATCGCGCGGTGGAGAATTGCGGGCACCTGATGCTGCTGCTGGAGCGGCAACTGGAAAACAAAATGTTTCTGCTGGGCGACGAGCTCACGCTGGCCGACATTCCGATTGCCTGCAATTTCTATCGCTATTTCGAGATCGACGTGCCCAAGCCCGAACTGCCCAACGTCACGGCGTATTACGAGCGGCTCAAGGCGCGGCCGGCCTATGCCGAACATGTGATGGTGTCGTTCGAGGAGCTGCGCGGCGTGGCCGCGGCGCGATAAAACTCTTTCACCTCTTCGGCAAGCGAAGAGGCGACGAGCCTATCCCAGATCGACGCTGATCTTCACCGCATCGGGTGCGACGCCGGCGGCGGCGGCGATCTGCGCGCGCGCCGCAGTAATGACATCGCCGAGCTTGGCATCGCCGTTGTGTTTTTGCGCGGCGCTCTGCTGAGCCGCATCGAGTGCCGCCGATGCCTTGACCGCGATCGAGCCGGGCAGGCGATACGCACTCCATTTGGTGGCGTAGTCGTCCGAGGTCGGCGGGCCGTCTTTGTCGAACCACAGATTGCGCGCCAGGTTCTCGCGATGCGATTGCGGCGCGGTGCCCAGCCATAGCCGATGCGCCTGCTTGACCGCATCGGCCGCAATCTTCATCGGCACCAGATAGGCCTCGACCGGGCCGGGCGTGCGTTTGGTTTTGGGCATGACCAGGAGGAGAAAGTCCGCGCCGTGCTCCATCTTCAACGGCGCATCGGCATCGGCCGATTCGGCGCGGCCGATCAGCAGCCGGTCGTTGCTGCAATACAGCCGGACCGTCCTGCCATCGGCGCGCTTATAGAGCCGGGCGCGACCGCGGGCGGGTATGCGCTCCAATGCATGGCCGTGCTGTGCCATGAGCATAAGGCCCGCATTGGCGAGCAAATCGGGGTGTATCTTGAGCATATCCATATAATGCCTCGCAGGCGGTTTTGGTCAGCATACAGCAACTTACTTTAACTTGCGACGACAAACGACTGGATTCGCTGACTCAATTTGGCTGATTACCGCGCCGACGCAGCAATGATTCAAATTGCTGCGCAATAATTGAAACAATGTTGCGCTGGCAAAATGTTTCACGTGGAACATTCCGGTCAAGGGCATCGCTGCCGGGCCGTGATCGGACCCGATGTTCCACGTGAAACATTCGGTTTGGGGCTTTGACTCGCTCGGCCACCGATCCTATTGTCCGGCCGCACAAAACCGAGAATTCGCGTGGGACACAGTCACTTGCACGGGACTGGCAAATAC
>JBBQCK010000566.1:0-2116 GCA_038318605.1 Tepidisphaerales bacterium
TATCGATGCTGCCGTTGGGAACGGCGGCGGTTTTTACACCGGTAAGAAGCGCCCGAGCATTAACGCGGCGGCGGGCGGCGAGGTCGATGATCGACAAAAAGTCGTGATTGAGGGTTTCCATCCAACCTTCGATACTGCCCCTGGCTCCGGTCAGGAGTTTCTGGCGGGCGCCCCGCAGTTTGTCGATCTCCTCTTCGTCCAAGCCAAGGCGCTGGAGACGGGCCTCGCGGCGGCCGCCTTCGAGGGGATACTCGCGAAGAAAGACGCGCAGTTTTTCGTGGGCGAGTTCATATTGCTCGAGCGATTGTTCGCGGCGAATTTCGGCGCGGTCGCGCAGCTCGGCCAATGCCCGCATGGACACACGCGGGCTGCTGCGCAGGCGGACGTACATCCACAGCGCGCGGATGATTGCCATGGACATGGCGGCAACGATCAACCCGACGCCGACATAGGCGAACGGCCGGACGTATTGCGGAAGCTGCTGAAGCTGATTGAGCAGGGACATGACCTGCGCCGCGACAAACAGAACAATCAAGCCGGAAAGAAGCACAAGCAGGCTGACGACGCCTTCCTGCGCCAGGATCGTTGACACCAGACCGCGCTGTGGAAGCAGATCGACATCGAGCCTGGGCAGGGTCATTTCCTGTTCGCGTTTGAGCAGCGCGCTGTTGCCGGGCTCCACGTCGCGCACGCCTTTTGCCGTTGCGCGGGGCATGCCGAGAGAGCGATCCTGCCGTATGCCGCCGGTTCGGCCGGCGTCGGCGGCGGCGCGTCGGCGCTGGCGGGCGTCGCGCAGAACGGTGTCGGCGGGCATTGACGCCTCGCTGAGCGGATCGGGCAACGTGGACACTTTTGGTAATTCTGCAATTACATCGCCAGACCGTGCGGGACGATCGGCGATCTCAAAAACGCCAGCGCCATCAGTGAAGGTGGCCGCACAATTCTGTTCCGTGGTCAATGTCTGCTCCATGACAACCTGCTCCGTTGGACACGCGCTCACGGGTTCGGCGGACACGTTCGCAACGTCCGTCAGAACTGTAGGCGGTGCGGTGCGCGCGGTGAGCTGCGAATCAGGGACCCCAAGAAATCGCTGACGCCGGCGTGGGCGATTTTCACCAACGCGGCTCGGTCGAAAGCGAACATCCCCCTCGCCCAAGGCGTGATCGGAGGGGCTATCGTCGGCTACATGTTCGGAATCGGTGCTCATGCTCCGTACTATTTTATCGTCATTGATCCGGTTTGTCGGCCAAAACGCGAATTTTTTCAAAACTGGTGCTCGGCCACGGCCCCATTCGCTTCTCGGAGGCCGACACGGTCATCGCCAGGGGCAGCCGCCTGGCAACGTTCGTTGAACGCAAGAGCCGGTATCTGCTGATCGCCCGTCTGCCCGATGGCAAGGCCGCCTCCTTCAACGCCGGGGCGATCCGCCTCCTGCGCAAGCTCCCGGCGCGGGTTCGCAAGACGATGACCAGCGACAACGGCAGCGAGTTCATCGAGCATGGCCGGCTCGCCAGCCGGCTGGGATTCAAAACCTACTTTGCCGACCCATACGCTTCATGGCAGCGGGGCACGAACGAGAACACCAACGGCCTGATCCGCCAGTACTTCCCCAGGCAGCACGATCTGGGCGCGACCAGCCACCAGCGTGTTGCACGCATCACGCACAAGCTGAATAATCGTCCGCGGAAGTGCCTGGCCTACAGCACTCCGGCTGAAGTATTGGCCCCCTTGTTGCGCTTCAAAGTTTAATTCGCCATTTCCGCGGGCGTCAAAGTAGAGTCGAGACGTGGCGCGGTGGTTTAGGTTGAGCCTATCCGTTTCCGGCCCTTTCGTCTGCCGGTGCCTCAATGGCTCAGCCATGCTCCGTTTCCACGTCCCGCTCATCTAACCGGACGTGCGGATTTGCCGCATCCGGCTCTCGGAGAAGGTTCACGCTTTCGCTCGCGGCAGGCGGGCGGGGTCCCACTTCAACTGGAGAACACCAAACTTCTCCTCCAGCCACGGACTCCAATACCAGCGCGGGCCGTAGGCCCGTCGCTTGTGCTTACGCTCCCACCACCGGCGAAACCGCCACCGGACGTGCGAATTGATCTTCCGGTAGGCGGTGTTGACGGGA
>JBBQCK010000567.1:0-2114 GCA_038318605.1 Tepidisphaerales bacterium
CATTCAGTTGCGTCTGGCGCGCCTGCCCGAGCCGGGCGGGTTCCGGCTCCTGGCCATCAATCAGGACATGCACCACCAGCCGGTTTTCGCGCTGCAAATGCGATAGCACCTGCCCGACCGTGCTGTAGCCAAGCTGATCCACTTGTAGCTCTTCTCGATCGACGATAACAGGCATCAGCAACTCCCGACCACAGCCCGGCCCACACACGCATCGGCGCAACGGGTCATTCCAATTGGCTATCGGCGGCAGGGGAGCGCAATCTTGAGAAAGTCCGATAAGAAGTTGGGATCATTTGCGGCGCGCCCAGTCGCCCCGCCTACCGCATCGATTCCCAAACTGTCCATCCGATAAGCACCACCGCGCAGGCGGCGATCCATAAAGACAGGCGGATCATCCGCTGATCGAAGATGCGCGTGTTGGCCGGGTCGGCGCTGAGATGCAATAGAAATCGCTTGCGCTCGGCGATGGTCGGATGGCGCCAGTCCCAGGCGCGCTTGGGCATCTGATTCATCTCTGCCGCCCGGTCAAGAGCGCTGGCCATCACGGCCGCGCCATATTCACCGACATACGAACTGCCGATCGCCAGCGACAGCGCCCGGTCGTGCGCGGGTTTCGAACGTTCCAATACAGGCTGTGAAATCCGAACATCTGACGTCGAGGTTTCCAACGCCATTCCGGTGAAATGCTCAACGCCCTTTAAGCCGCGCGACTCGGAGTCTGGCGAATGCGAACAGCCCATTTCCAGACTAACCGCCTCAAATCCGCCGCCACCTGAACACGCCAACTCTGAACCGCCATGCGCGACGGCCGGTTCCAAAGCATCCATGCGAAGTGACGTGCGCCGCGCTGCTGGCCGACCGGCCAAATCACCCGTGTGCGTGTTCCAATCCGTCTGAAGCATTCGTGCGGCGTAAACATCCGCCTGCCGCTCGAAGCGCCGGCTGAGATATCCCAGAGCGACAAACGTCAGCGTGATCGACGCGATCGCAATGATTTCTTCAACTTGGTGAATGCTTTGCGGATCGAGCCAGCGCGCCAGCGTCGCACCCGGCCCGGCCGACACCAGAAGCGACAGCGCAAACAACGCGACGAACCATCCCGCATGATGATGCACGATATGCCCGACCTCATGCGCAAACACCGCCTCGATCTGTTCATCACTCAGGTTTTCAATCAGCAGATCGGTCAGCAGGATGTATCGCCATCGCGGCACGATCCCCAGCACGGCGGCGTTGCCCATCGAATAATCCGTGCGCCACAAAAGGATGTCGCGATACCTCAGCCCCGCGCGCTGGCAGATGCCATGCAGTCGCTGCCGCAATGGGCCGTCTCCCAGTTGTGATGCGTTGAGCGCGCGCGTCATAATCAGCGGTGCAATCGCGAACACAATCGCCCCGGCCGGCAAAAGCACCCATCCCTCAATTGACGCCACCGCCCCGGCCGACAATCCCGCCACCCAAAGCCCCAGCGAAATCAGGTCGTGTAGCGCCAGTGCCATCAACACCGGCAACAGCAGGAACATTATCTGCTGCCGCACATTTCCCAGAAGATATCGCCCCAGCGCCGGCGGGGCATGTACGGGAAGGCCGGCGTCCATGCGGCCGGCAAGTTGACGTTCTCGCATATGACGATCAAGCGGATATTGCGCCCACCACAGCCCGATCCACGCCAAAAGCGATGGCAGTGTGCCAACCATCAAACCCGGCACGGCCAGCAATAACGTAGGTGACGCATCGCCCGGCGACGCGGCATATAAACTGATCGGTGCCACCAACCGGGCGACGTGGGTTTTCCACTCGGCACCTGCATAGATGCCGACCGCCATCCATGCCACGATTGCGATGCGCCCCCAGCGTACGCCGGCGGAGAACCTTCGCTGCATCCGATATTCCCTTGGCCCTCCAAACTGCAGGGCGAGCCTACGCCCCCAGTAGACAAACGCCGCCACCATCAGCAGATATCCGGCGATGAACACAAGCAAGCCTGCGCTTCCCAGCCATGGCCCGACCGTGTGCGCCGAAGGCAGCATCCACAGCGCAATAATCAACAGCAGAAGAACCTGAGTCACGGCGACATCCTATCCGCACGGCGGCCCGGCGTCCGCGTGCCGTGC
>JBBQCK010000568.1:0-2106 GCA_038318605.1 Tepidisphaerales bacterium
TCTGGAAAGGCCATTGCTCCGTCCACGCCCTCTTCCGCCCCGAGCACGTCGATCAGGCCCGCGCGCAGGACCCCGATGTCAAGGTAATCGTCCACCCCGAGTGCAAGTGGGAGGTCGTCCAAAAGGCCGACATGGCCGGCAGCACCGCCTACATCGTCAAGCAGGTCGAGGCCGCCCCGGCCGGCGCGGTGTGGGCGATCGGCACCGAAGTGCACCTGATCAACCGCCTTGCGCATCAGCATCCCAAGCAGCGCATCATGGTTCTGAGCGATTGCCAATGTCTGTGTACCACAATGTTCCGCATCGATATGCCGCACTTGTGCTGGGCGCTGGAAAATCTTCTCGAAGGCCGGGTTGTCAACGAGATCAGGGTGGATGATGACACCCGCCGCTGGGCGACGGTCGCCTTGGAGCGAATGCTCGCAATCAACGCCGCGCCGCCTACGTCAAACCGCGGCCAATCGCCCATCGCCTCACGTGCCGAGACTGCGCGCCTCGGGGTCGTCGATTGAATGGAATGAATCTGGAGCACGTATGGGGATGAAATCGGATTCGCTGTACGTCCACCCGCTTTCGTGGCGATCTCGCACATTCCGGGCCGCGTGCGCTTTGGTGCTGCTGACGCTGGCTGTGCGAATCGCGTGGGGATTTTACGCGGCGCGCAAGCTACGCGAGGTTCTCGATCAGACGCGGTCGTGCGGCGAGTCGGTCGAGTTGGCCGATCTACAGCCTCCGACAATTCCCAATGCGGAAAACGCCATTGCGGAGTACCTGCGGGCGTCGGCGGCGCTCACAACGGCCGGTGCGCCGTCGCCCAAATCAAGCTCATTGCAGTACAAAGAATATCCGCCCTATCCGCCGGCCTGGTACAAGCTCGCGGAACAGTCTGAAATCAGCAATCAAGCGGCTTTTGCAATCGCACGACAGGCTCGCGGGTTGAGTCTCGCCAGGACGCAGGTCAATATCAGTCAGACCGGCTGGATCAGGTATGTGGTTTTCAGTCCGGCCGTCAGCCGGGAATTGGCCAATACGCTGACCGACGACGCCATTTTCCAGCACCTTCAGGGACACGATGTCCAAGCGCTCGAACGCCTGCTGGATACTGGACATGTCGCATGGGCGGTGCGTCAGGATGGCTTTCTGATAAACAGTGTTGTCGCGAAGGGCATCGACGCGCTCAATGCGATTACGTGCCTGATCATTGCCCCAGATCTGAATCTCAAAGCTGGCTCGCCCGAGCGAGCAACAGCAAATGAGCTGATCAAATTCTACCTCGACGATGATGACTGCTGGCGATGCTGGGACCGTACAATCCGCAACGAACGCGTCCTGGCCCGACTGAATCTCGAAAACGCCGGCGGCAATATGTGGTTGAATAAGCCGGCCGCCGACTTGGAGTTCGCCAGGCTGAGTCTGCTATCCGACGTGTTTTTGTCCGCCCTTCATAAACCTTCAAACCTCGAGTCCCCAGCACATCTAGCCACGCCAATCTGGAAAGATTACAGCGCGGAACAAGATTCCATGCAGTCTTTCCATTCGATCGTCCAAATCGTCATATACAGCCGTTGGGACGCATGCATGCATCGCCAATGCCTTGCGATCGGCGACCGGCGGGCGGCAGCCATTTCGCTTGCTGCCCAGATGTACCATGCCGACACCGACCGTTGGCCGGAATCCTTGAAAGCGCTTGTGCCCATGTACCTGCCGGCCGTCCCGGTCGATCCGTTTTATCCTTCAAAACCCATGGCATACTTGGTTGCGCGCGCTCCATCCCTTGACGGCGCGGAGCGGCCGATGGTGGCATTTGATGCCTATCCCCTGGATGAAGGACCGCCGCCCGAACCGACCTATTCATTCTATAGCGGTCAATCAGGTGGGTTCACACACGCGGACGTGCGTCAATATCGCGATCTCTCCCGTTTCTCTCCGCCGCCCTCAGCGGACGCTGGCGATGGCAATGGTGATCAACCCGATGCAGAGGGGAACCACACCGAGCAGAAACACGAAACCGACGAGCCAGAGAAACAATAGCTCGCCGATTGCCAGCAACCCCGCGAATACGGAGCATTGATGCGTTCGAATCCGCCATTGCCAGACGCGTAACAG
>JBBQCK010000569.1:0-2101 GCA_038318605.1 Tepidisphaerales bacterium
ATATCACGGCCGGCGTGGATGCGGCTGCCCTGGGGACGGGCCGCGGCCGAGGCGGGGTGAGGATTGGACATCGCGAGGTGAACGGGCGGGCGGGCGGCGTGGGAACTTGGGGCTCGCGAGAAGGCCGGGCGGCGTGGGAACGTGGGGCGGCGTGGGAAGGCGGGGCGTCGGCGGGTATCGTGGTGGCGCGATGTCAGAGAAGCCGCCCGCGGAATCATCATCGAAGCCGACATCGGCCAAGCCCCCCTGCCGGCGGGAGGATGCGGCCGAGATCGTGAGCAACCTGCGCGGCGCGGGGCACATTGCATATTTCGCGGGCGGATGCGTGCGCGATCTACTGCTGGGCCATGAGCCGGTGGATTTTGATGTGGCGACGGATGCGCCGCCGGAAAAGGTGCGCAACCTTTTCCGCAGCACCCAGGCGGTCGGGCAGGCGTTTGGCGTGATCCTGGTGCGGATGGGGGCGAGCGTTGTTGAGGTGGCGACGTTTCGCACGGATGGGAAATACGAGGACGGACGCCGGCCGAGCAGTGTGCGGTTTGCGACGGCGCAGGAGGATGCGCAGCGGCGCGACTTCACGATCAACGGGCTGTTTCTCGATCCGGCGAGCGGCGAGGTGATCGATTATGTGAAGGGGCAGGCTGATCTTGACGCGCGGATTCTGCGCGCGATCGGCGAGGCGGATGCTCGATTCGCGGAGGACCATCTGCGGCTTTTGCGGGCGGTGCGGTTTGCGGCGCGATTTGAGCTGAGCGTCGAGGAAGGCACGCGCACAGCGATCGTGCGGCACGCGGCCGAATTGGCGCGCATCAGTCCTGAACGCATCGCGGCGGAGCTGCGGCTGATGCTGACGGCGACGACGCGCGGGCGGGCGTGGAAAATGCTCAATGAACTGAAACTCGCGCAGGTGATCTTTCGATTCATGCCGTTCGGATGGGGTGGGGCCGTAAACGATCGCTCGCTGTTTTTGCGGATGGCCGACGGTGAAACAATGCCGTTTGGCACGGCGCTGGCGAGTGCAGCGCTGACGGCGGCGATGGATTCAGCCGCTGCGCCGGGCGATGTGCGGGCGCTGCTCGAGCGGGATTCGGTGCGGGCGATGGCGCGCGGACTGGACAAGGCGCTGCGCCTCAGCAATGAAGAGCTGGATCTGATGCGAGGGACGATGGACGGCGCTGCAACGATGTTGCAGGATGGAGTGTTGAGTCAGGCGGTCTACAAGCGATTTCTGGCACAACCCTGGGCGAGTGATGCGCGGCGGCTGATGAAGGGGCTTGCGATGATGGATCAATTTGCCCCGCTCATTGCCGGCCGGGAGGGCGTACTGGCGGGGCTGGAGAATACGGAATATGCGCCGGCTCCCCTGCTCGATGGCGACGACCTTGTGCAGGCCGATTGGCGGCCGGGGCCGATGTTCAAGCGCGTCCTGGCGGCGGTTTATGATGCGCAGCTTGAGGGGGCCATTGGGACCAAAGGGGAGGCGATGGAGTTGGCGGCGAGAATTGCAGCCGGGTGAGATTGCCACGGAGGAGATTCGTTGTGAAATAAAAGTGCTGCCACCCTGACGTTCGCCTGTGAAAACGCGGGAAACGACGAAAGAAGCGTGCGTCTGGTTTGCTGTAGTCGGGATGCCGACCTAAACCTCACCCACGCGAATACATGGAAGCGGGGTAAATCCTTCGGGGATGTGTTATTAATTTGGGCCGGTGGCCGCGCCGTCAGTCCGGATGGGAAACAGGCCGAGCTCTGCAAGCATTTCGCTTACGAGTTCCATGGGAAGGCCGACGATGTTGGTCAGGGAGCCGGCCTGGTTGGTGACGAAAGGATCATTGTCCTGAATGCCGTAGCCACCGGCTTTGCCGCGCCATTGGCCGGCGGCGACATAGGCGTCGATTTCGCGGGGGTTGAGGCGCCGCATGCGGACGGCGGACATCGCATGGCGCGTGTCTTCAAGTTGCTGGTCGATGCGCTTGAGCGTTACGCCGGTGATGACGATGTGCGTCGTGCCGGAAAGCAGGCGAAGCATCCGGCGGGCGTCGTCGGAATCCTCGGGCTTGCCGAGCGTCTGGTCACCGAAGGCGACGACTGTATCAGCGCCCAG
>JBBQCK010000570.1:0-2098 GCA_038318605.1 Tepidisphaerales bacterium
ACAGCGGATATTCATACCCGCGATTTTCCCAGGCGAAGCCGAATTGCCAATGGTAGGTTACGATGGCCACCAGCAGGAAGCCAATAATCGGCGCGGCCGCCACGCGCGTGAACAGGCCGAGCGCGAGGCATAAACCGCAGACGAATTCGACCAACCCCACCACATAGGCCCAAAACATCCCGCCTTGAAAGCCGATGCTTTCGAAAAACTTGGCCGCGCCCGCGGTATGGCCGAACAAGATCGGGTAACCGTGCACTGCGAGCGAGCCGCCCGCTACCAGCCGGATCAGCGGCTCGGTGACAGGCGCGAAGGCGCGGTACAGACCGCCCAAGGCGGGGATCAACAGACGGTCGCGCTCCATGGTCATGCCTCGTCAAACGGGCGAATAGCGTACCACGTCCTGCTCGATGGCGCCGAAGATCGAGCGATCATGATCGTCGCGCATTTCGATGCGCACGCGGTCGCCGAATTTGAGGAACGGTGTTATCGGCTTGCTCGTCCGCAAGGTCTCGACCGTGCGCTGCTCGGCGATGCAGGAATAGCCGAGCCCGCCCTCCTCGATAGGCTTGCCGGGGCCGCCATCGGCGTCGCGGTTCGACACCGTGCCAGCGCCGAGAATGGTGCCGGCCGGCAGCGGACGGGTCCTGGCGGCATGCGCGATCAAGGCCGGGAAATCAAACGTCATGTCGTTGCCGGCGACCGGCTTGCCGTAAAGCTTGCCATTGATGAAGCTCAGCAGCGGCAGGTTGACCTTGGCGCCGTCGAAGGCCTCGCCCAATTCGTCCGGCGTCACCGCGACCGGCGAAAACGCCGACGGCGGCTTCGACTGCACGAAACCGAAACCCTTGGCGAGTTCGGGCCCGGTGAGATTGCGCAGGCTGACGTCGTTGACCAGCATGATCAGTCGGATGGCTTGCGTTGCCTGCTCGCGGGTCGCGCCCATCGGCAGATCGCCGAGGATGACCACGACTTCCGCCTCAAGATCGATGCCCCAGGCTTCGTCGGCAATCGAAATCGCATCGCAGGGGCCAAGCAGCGGGTCGGAGATGCCTTGGTACATCAATGGATCGGTCCAGAAAGACGCCGGCACTTCGGCGCCGCGAGCCTTGCGGACCAACGCCACGTGATTGACGTAAGCCGACCCATCGAGCCACTGAAAGGCCCGCGGCAAGGGCGCGGCGCATGCTTTCGGATCGAACGGCATCGATGCTGTGCTTGCGCTTTCCAGGGCGCCGGCGATCTGGCGCAGCTTCGGCAACGCTCTTGCCCAATCGTCGAGCGCGGCCTGCATCGTCGGCGCGACATTGGCGGCGCTGGCGCAACGCGACAGATCCTTGCACACGACCACCAGCCGGCCATCGCGGCCATCTTTGAGGGATGCGAGCTTCATCGGACCTGTTTCATGTCGGTTCGCGCCGCTTCGGATCGAAATGCTTGCGCAATCCGCTCCAGCAGTCGACATAATCCGGCTGCAGGGTTTCGAGCATCGCCGCGTATTTCGTCACGCGCTGACGGAAACGGGTTTCGAACATGAAGGCCAGCGTATTGGTGAGCTTCACCGGCTTGAGGTCGACATTACTGGCGTGCTCGAACGCATCGCTGTCGGGCCCGTGCGGCAGCATCTGGTTATGCAGACTGAAACCGCCGGGCACGAAGCCTTCCGGCTTGGCGTCGTAGACGCCGTACACCAGCCCCATGAATTCCGACATGATGTTGCGGTGATACCAAGGCGGACGGAATGTATTTTCGGCCACCGCCCAGCGTTCTGGGAAAATCACGAAGTCGATATTGGCGGTGCCCGGCGTTTCCGACGGCGACGTCAGCACCGTGAAGATCGACGGATCGGGATGGTCGAACATCAGCGCGCCGACCGGCGAGAACCGCCGCAGATCGTATTTGTACGGAAAATAATTGCCGTGCCAGGCCACCACGTCGAGCGGCGATTGCGGCACCTGCGATTTGTAAAGCTCGCCGCCCCATTTGACGTAGAGCGTATGCGGCGCGTCGATGTCCTCGTAGGCCGCGACCGGCGCCAGAAAATCGCGGGCATTGGCCAGACAGTTGGCGCCGATCGGGCCGCGATCCGGCAAGACGAAGC
>JBBQCK010000571.1:0-2080 GCA_038318605.1 Tepidisphaerales bacterium
GCATCGCCAATGGATCGGCACACAGCATCATCGTGAGCAGCAGCGCCGGCAGATCGATCACACCCGCCAGAGCCGCGCAGAGTCCCGCGCCGATCAGCCATGCGCCGGCATGTGTGGGACGCGCCGCGATTGCGACGTGAAAAAAACAGGCGCATGCCGCAACAACCAGCGCCGCCGCCGGGGCATGTGGATTGATTGCAGTCGCATAGGAGATCAGGCCCGATCCGCACACACACGCCACGCCGAGGGCCGCACGCCATGGACGCGAGAGCTCGAATAGCCGGCCCATCCGATAGAACAGGCCCGCCGCCAAAGCAACCGGCAGCGTGATGCCCGCAGCGATCAGTACATAGGCGATGCCGGACAATTGTTCGCGATTGCCCAGGCTCCAGCCAAAGTGATGGACAATCCAATAAAGCCCTGCCAACAGAAACGCCAGCGTGGGCGGTTGGCGCGAGAATTCGCTCTGGCGAATGGGCGTTCCCGCCCCGAACGCTTCGCGCACGACGATGCGGTCGGGCGTGTCGCGAAGGTAGAGGCTCGATTCATTGATCGATTGCGTGCCAAATTCAACCCAGCTTTGGACCGTGGCGAGGCGGGCGCGTTCGCCATCGGAAAGGTCAACAAGCTTGAGTCGAAGCGCCGTCATCGGCATGGCCAGAAGCAGGATTACAACCGGCCCGGCGAGCGCCCATGGACGCACACGCGGGCTGCCGCGTGAGGCGGAGTAAAAAATGCGGTGCAACGTGAACATGCGGATGCCGTGCAACGCGCAGGCCGGCGATGCGTCAACGCCAGGGGAAAATGCAGCCGACGTCGACTAGCAGTTAATACAGCCGCAGATACTGGACGAAATTGCCCAGTATTCGATTTCCCAAACGGGCATAGCGGGAGTAGTGCGCTTTCGTTCCGTCGCGGATCTGCTGCGGCCCGCCTTCACCGAGAACATTCAGCACATCGTCCTTGAAATGCGTCGCCATTGCGTCGATGCCGGCCTCGTCGGACTCAATGTGATACTGAAAACCGAAAAGCCGTGTCTTGAAACGAAACGCCTGGTTTTTACATAATGCCGAACTCGACAGCAACGAATTGCCCGCCGGCGGCGGCGGCGCGGGGGGTGGGGCTGGATTGGCCGGCGGCGGCAGACGGGGAAGATCGAATGTTTCGAAATGCCAGTGAAACATCATGGCGCCATCGTGCGCGCCAAATACGATCGGCTCGACGCCGCCGGGAAAAGGAAACGTGACCGGCGCCCAGCCGATTTCCGGCGCGGGCTCGCCCGGCGATTCGGGCGTGCCGCCTTTTGTGTTGGCATGGACCTTTGCGCCGGCGGCATGTGCCAGAAGCTGCGCGCCAAGGCATATGCCCAGAAATGGGCGGTCGTGCGCGATGAGTCGCTGCAGCAGTTCGACTTCAGGTTTCAGGAATGGATATTTATCGCTCCCGACATCGCTGACGGACATCGGCCCGCCGAGCGCGATGACGCAGCGGACCTCATCCAGATCGGTCGGTACTTCGTCGCCCGCATAAAGCTTGCGCGTTTCCACCGGGATGCCCAGATCGCGAAACACCGGAACGATGCGTCCGGGCCCCTCGTGGGCGACATGCTGCAGCACGACAACTTTACTCATGTGGAATTCGATATTGATGGAGAATCGCAGGGGTTGTCAAGTCGGCGCGGTAGGCGGTAGGCAGTAGGCAGTATGCGGTAGGCAGTCGGCAGTATGCGGTAGGTGATAGGCAACAGGCTGCCGGGAACAGGCGGCGTGCAGTCGGCGATGGCAAGACGCGTTTCACTTGCAACTTTCAACCTTCCCCTTCCGCCCTGCCTCCCACCTTCGCTCTACTGTATCATCTTTTGCGATGGCACTTTTCCCGATGGACAATTTCCGGCGGCCGGCGGCGCTGTCTCGGTTTGTAGTCACGCTGGCAGCAGGGTTGACGGCCGATCTGCTGACCAAATATCTCGCCTTCAAAAATCTGGCGACGCGCGTGTCATTTGATTCGGCCGGGCGGGTCGATGTGGCCAGCCGACGGACGGATGTCGAGGTGATCCACAACTTCATTCATCTGCACGTCA
>JBBQCK010000572.1:0-2064 GCA_038318605.1 Tepidisphaerales bacterium
GGGGAAAATCCGATTCGCCGGCTACAGCGGCGACAACGACGCCGCGAAATGGGCGGCCGGCCAGGCGGATGTCGCGGTGCTCGAAACGTCGGTCAATTTCTGCGATCAAGTCAACATCGACGTGGCATTGCCGACCGCTTATCGCAACAACGTCGGCGTGCTCGCGAAGCGTCCCATCGCCAATGCCGCCTGGAAGCCGATCCAAGAACACGAAGGGTTCTATCAGAACTACGTCAAAACCTATGTTGAACGGTTCGTTTCGATGAACATGAAGCTCGACGACATCAGCCAATATGAGGGAGGATGGGCCGAGGCGGCTTTGCGATTTACACTATCGCAGCCGGGCGTGAATACCGCGATTGTCGGCACGACCAAGCCGCGGCATGTTGAGGCAAATCTGCGGATGATTGAGCACGGCGTGCTGCCGCATGATACTGTAGCCGCCATTCGCAGTGCGTTCGCCGCGGCCGTGAAGCGCAGCGAAACTGCGTGGACAGGACAAACCTGACCCGCGCGCGACCGAACCCCCCGCGAATTCCATGGAGCATGCGATGGGCTGGGAATCGAATTCGCCGGTGGCCGATGACTCTAACGATCTGATTGCGTGGGATGCCCGAGGCGACGATTTGGCGGCGTCATACGATCCGCCTTCCGACGACGCCGCAGCGGCGGAAACAGATGCGCCGCCGGAACCCCGGCCGATCTTTCCCGATGGTGTGGTTGATGCCACGGCGTTGGCGCCAGTCGTGCAATGGACCGGCGAACAGTTGATTCGGCTCGAGTATGAATGGCAGACGCTCGGGCTGGCATATGCCTGGCATCCGCATGTTACCGTTCGGCCGCTCAGCGGTGACCCGCCGACGGAGTATGAGGCGCAGTATCGCGTCCGCGCGCTTAACCTCGATGCCCGGGGCGAGCTCGGATGGACGACCGCGGTCACGGTTCACATCTGGCTGCCTGAGCGATACCCATTTGAAGCCCCCGTCGTGCGAACCTTTGGCGAGGTGTTTCATCCGAATATTTTGCACGGCGCCGTTTCGCTGCCCGGGGTGTGGGATCCAAAACAGACGCTGGTGGCGGTGGTTGGCGATGTGGGGCGAATGCTGGCGCTGCAGCAATACAATCTCGACAGCGCCTGGAACGAAGCGGCGGCACAATGGGTGATCGACAATCCCCAGTATCTTCCGACCGACCCCGTCGCCGATGCGCGGCCGCAGGCGGGCGGCGAGCCACTGCAGCGCCTTCTGCAGCATGCCGATGAATCCCTCGACAAATCCCGCCTGGAGCTGGTATCCATCGCAGCGCGCGAAGCGTCGGCCGAAGGCGGCCGGCTGGATGAACTGCGTGAATGGTGTGCAGCCATTCGCCGAAATGCCGCGTTGTATCTGAGCGAGGAGGTTCCCGAGCCGATACGCTGTGCTGCCGGCGACATTCACGAAGCGGCCGAGACGCTGCCAAAAATCGACCGAATCTTCGATTCCCTCCGCCGCCAGGGGCAAGCCGTCTCTGCATCTATCGAGATTGCGACAAAAATAGAGGCAACACTCGGCCAGACGGTCCACGAGATGAAGTCGATCGAATCCCTCGTGCACGACACCGACGTTTTCGACCGCGATGGAATTCTGAAGCATCTTACGTCCAACGCAACGCTCGAACAACACCTCGAATTGCTGTCGGCGGCGAATGACCGCGGCGCCGGCGATCTTGCGAAGCTTCAGGATTCGGCGACCGCCGTCAGCAAAATTCGCTCGGAAGTAGTTGACGTTGATGCGCTGGCCGGCCTGTTGCGTCAGATTGTCGAGCCTTTGGTTCGCACCATGCGCGATTCGGTGGCACGGGCAAACGTGCGCCTGGCGACCGAAGGGCATCGCATGCGTCCTGCGCAGCGGCTGGCGGTGGCGCGGCTGGCGGCGCTGCGCCGCGCGATCGCCTGGCGCGAACTGGCCGACATTGATGACAAGGCGATCGATCTTGAGCGGAAAGTCCGCGACTGCGGCGCCGAAGGGCTGGGGGTCTATGGCATCGAATGCAATTCAGAGCGGTTTGGGCCTTACGACTATGAGG
>JBBQCK010000573.1:0-2054 GCA_038318605.1 Tepidisphaerales bacterium
GTGTCGGCCGGCATTTTCGATGCGGTTGCTTCGCTGGGCATGTGCGGTGCAAGATAAGGAATGAGTGGATCAAGGCAAAACAGCGCTCGGCCATTCACCCTGCGGAATCTTCATCGCCGCCGAGAACCTTCGGCACCGCGAAAAACGCCCCGTCCACCGCCGGCGCATTCCGAAGAACCGCTTCCAGCGGCAGGGCCGCTGTCGGCTCATCATCCCGCAGTACATTGGATCTCCCCCCCGCGGCCGCCAAATCGACATCGGCCAGATCGGCCTGCCCGATCTTGGCAATGTAATCGAGAATCGACTGAAGCTCCGGCCGCAGCTTTTTCGACTGCGCCTCATCCAGCGAAAGCCGCGCCAGGCGCGCGACCTGCTCCACCTGTTCGATTGTGATCATCTTCTCAGCCATGGGCCGGCGGTTATACCATATGCCGCACAGCTTCCAGCGTGTCTTAATCGAGCGAAGCCCCACTCTTCCACGCAACATGCCACGATCGCCACAAAAACAGCCGGCCGACCATGTCGCCCCCTGCCCGCCGGTGTGGTTCGACCGCCCGGCCGACGTGCTCGCACCGGCTCTAATCGGTGCGGTGATTTCACGCCATGTGGCGGGCCGGCTGCGCCGCGCACGCATCACTGAAGTCGAGGCGTATCTCGGGCCTCGCGATCTGGCCTCGCATGCGTCGCACGGAAAAACCGCCCGCACCCATGTGATGTTTGGCGATCCTGGTACGGCATATGTCTACTTCATTTACGGAATGCACTGGATGTTCAACATCGTCGCCGGGCCGGCCGGTTCTGCCCACGCGGTTCTACTTCGCGCCGCCGCGCCGCTCGACGACTGGCGCGCCGACCTTGCCGGCCCGGCCCGGCTGGCGCGTGCCTTCAACATCACCGGAAGGCAGAACAACAGGACCCTGGCCGACGCCGGAATTTTTATTTCAGTTGATCCGAAATGGCGTCCGCGTATCGTGCGCACTCCGCGCATCGGCATCGACTATGCCCGCCACTGGAAACGTCGCCTGCTGCGATTCGTTGATGTCGCGGAGGTTTACAGGCCGACCAGGTCGTGATCTTTCGCCGCACCCCCAAAATTAGTCGGCCGCGCAGTTTTTTGATGTTACCGATTGCATCGAGCAATCACTATGCACCTTTTCGCCGCAAACGGCGCGCACTATACTTTGGCGATTGCAACAGGTACCGCCCTATGATGAGGGAGCGAGCCGACTCATGCACGCACTGGCCGGCCCGCGAAGTTCAGGAGCATTTTAATGGCCGAAATCGACGACTCTGAAGGATCAACACTCAAAAGCGGCGTCGATGGCCTCGACGACATTCTGCGAGGCGGATTTCCATCGGACTGCTTGTATCTGGTCACAGGCATGCCGGGATCTGGCAAGACGACACTTGCCATGCAATTTCTGTTGGAAGGCACACGCGCCGGCGAGGCATCGCTCTATGTGACGCTCTCCGAATCGCGACGCGAGATCAGCAAGGTTGCAAGGAGCCACGGCTGGAACCTTGATGACCTGCATATCTGCGAAATGATCCCCTCTGAGCGCCATCTTTCGGCCGACGGACAATTGACAGTTTTCAATCCGTCGGAATTTGAGCTTGGCGAAACCACCGAGGCGATGATCGCCGAGATCGACCGGATCAAGCCGCGACGTATCGTGCTCGACTCCCTATCCGAGCTGCGTTTGGTCGCGCAGAACCCCCTGCGCTATCGCCGGCAGATTCTCGCGCTCAAGCAATATTTTGCAGGACGCGATTGCACCGTCCTGATGCTTGATGACTGCACGGGCGACATAAAGGACGGCCAGCTCGAAAGCATCGCCCATGGCGTTGTGCTCCTTGAACAACTCGCCAACCAATACGGCGCCGAACGCCGGCGCTTGCGGGTCCTAAAGATGCGCGGTGTTTCGTTCCGCGGTGGCTATCACGATTTTGTCATTCGCAAGGGCGGGCTCGACGTGTTTCCGAGGCTCGTCGCCGCGGAACATCATGACGAATTTATGGAGGCTGAACTGCCCAGCGGCATCCCGGCCCTCGAC
>JBBQCK010000574.1:0-2053 GCA_038318605.1 Tepidisphaerales bacterium
GACCACAGCATCGTCGATCTCAACCGCGCCGGCACGCCATTGCTGGAGATTGTCACCGAACCCGATTTTCACGATTCAAAACAGGTGGCGCAGTTTGCCCATGAGTTGCAGCGCCTCGTGCAGCACCTGGGTGTCAGCGAAGGGCAGATGCAGCTCGGGCACATGCGCTTCGAGCCGAACATCAATCTGCACATCACCGACGCCGATGGCGCGCTGCATAAGACCGCCATCACCGAAGTAAAAAACCTCAACAGCTTCAACGTCCTTGAAAAGGCGATCGAATATGAATCGCGCCGGCAGCTTCGAGAATGGGAGCAGACCGGATCGCTGGGAAGGAAAAGCACCTACGGCTGGGACGAGGCGCGCGGGGCAACATACTGGCAGCGCGACAAGGAAGAGGCCCACGACTATCGCTACTTTCCCGACCCCGATCTTCCGCCGGTGGTGGTCAGCGACGAATGGCTCACGCAATTAAAGGCCGGAATCGGCGAACTACCGGCCGCCCGGCAGCATCGCTACGCCGAACTGCTCGGCTCGCAGGAAACCGCCGCAATTTTGTCGGCCGAACGCGCTGCCGGCGACCTGTTTGACGCCGCGGTGGCGGCCGGCGGCGGCGCGCGCCGCGTTGCAAATCTATTGGTATCGCATGGCCGGCGTCTGGCAAACGAGCGCAACGCACCACTGGCAACGCTCGGAATCCGCCCCGAGCGGCTCGCAATACTCGCCACCATGGTTGACGCCGGCCGGCTCGCGGCGGCCGAACCGGCCGGCAAGGTTCTCGAGCGCCTCATCGAACAGGATGACGATCCCGAGCGCATCGCGTCCGACCTTGGCTTGATTCAGTCCACCGATACCGCCCCGATCGACCAGGCCATCGACGCCCTGATCGCAGCGAACCCCAAGTCGCTGCAGGATTACCAGGCCGGCAAACAGGCTGCCTTTGGCTCACTCGTTGGCATGATAATGAAGGGCGGCAAAGGCCTGAATGCGAAACTTGTGGGTGAGCGCCTTCGCGTCCGCCTCGGATGACCAAGCCTGCGCAGCAGGCGAATGAACCTGTGAGTTGCATAATAGAGGAGCCGATACATGCGCGTATTCGTGACCGGGGCCGCCGGTTTCGTCGGAAGTCGATTGAGCAGGGCTCTGCTCGATCGCGGTGACGAGGTGATCGGCTTCGACAACCTCAACGACTACTACGCCACCGAGCACAAGCGCCGCCACCTAAAGGATTTGTCCGACGATCGCGCGTTTACATTCCTCGAAGGAGATTTGCGATCGCCTGAATTGCTGCTGGAGCTGTTCCAGCAGCATCGGCCGACGTCAGTGGCGCACCTCGCCGGAATGGCCGCCGTGCGTTATTCGGTGGAGCATCCACTGTTGTACGGCGCGGTGAATGTGCAGGGGTCCGTGAACGTGCTCGATGCCGCGCGCCAGTCGGGTCTGCCGCCGTGCGTGCTGGCATCGACCGGCTCAAGCTACGGCAGTGACACGCCGATTCCCTTCCGCGAGGACGCGCCGGCCGATCGTCCCCTCGCGCCCTATCCCGCAAGCAAGCGCGCAATGGAACTGATGGCGCATTCCTATTTTCACATCTGGAAAATGCCGGTGACTGTGCTGCGCTTTTTCAACGTCTACGGCCCACATGGCCGGCCTGACATGATGCCCTGGAAATGGACCCTGCAGATTTCCCGCGGTGAGCCGCTGACGCTCTACAACGGCGGGAAGTTGAAGCGCGACTGGACCTACATCGACGACATTGTCAAAGGTTTCATCGCCGCCCTCGATCGCCCAATGGGCTATGAAATCATCAACCTCGGGTGCGGCCAGCCTGTCGAAAATCTGCGCTTCGTCGAAGTGCTCGAATCGCTGGTCGGCAGCAAGGCCCGGTGGACCGATGTCCCCGTCCCCGCCTCCGAGCCATTGGTCACCTTCGCCGACATTTCCAAGGCGCGCAAACTGCTGAACTATGCCCCTTGCGTGCAGGTGGAAGAAGGCCTTGAGCATTTCATCGCATGGCTGCGCCGTGAGAAGTTACTTTAGATTTTGCAGGGAC
>JBBQCK010000575.1:0-2046 GCA_038318605.1 Tepidisphaerales bacterium
GGCGCGGCAGGATTCGATATTGCCAGCGGCGATGGGTCAGCGGCAGCCGGCCATTGCGGGCGGGGCGGGCGTATTTATTTCGCCGGCGCAGTTTCAGACGAATATCTTCGGCTTTTATCTGCTTGACGTCGATGCCGGAACCGTGTGTGCGTATCAGTTTCAGCCGGGTGAGCGGCAGTTGAAGTTCATCGCGGCTCGCGATTACAAATTCGACCGTCGGATTCACAACTACAACACCACGCCTTCGCCGGAAGAAGTGAAAAACTGGGTCGAGAAGCAGGAAAACCCCGCCGGCGGGGGCGCCGGAAACCCCGCGGTCGGAAATCCGTAGAATAGAGATCCGTTCGGTGCGGCAAGTTACGCCGCATCGTGATGGCACAACTGGAGACTGCACCATGATGGCAAAGATGTTTTATACGATGGACGAGACCAAGTCCGCCCTTGGCCGGACGGAAGAAGACATCAAACAGTTGTCGCGTGAGGGTCGGCTTCGCGAGTTTCGCGATGGGCCGCACCGCATGTTTAAGGTGGATCAGGTTGAGAGCCTGAAGTCGGAGCTTTCGCCGGCCGGCGGGGATTTGATCAACCTTGGGCCATCGGATACGGGCGCGCCGCTGACCATGTCCGATTCTCGCGGGGCGGGAGGTTCCGGCATTACGTTGCTCGATACGGCCGCTGGCGGGGCGCTGGGCGGATCTGTCGGTGGTGTTCCGTCGCCGGGCGGATCGGCGGGCGGCATGCGCACGACGATGAAGGATGACACCGCGTTCGCCGACATTGGCTTGTCGGGCACGATCGGCGGCGTGCCGTCGCCGGGCCGCGGAACGACCGGCTCAGGGTTGTCCGGGCTATCGGGATTGAGCGGTTCGGGACAGGGCTCGCGCGGCGGGATCACGGTGCTCGATGTTGATGACCATGGCCACGCCGATCCATCGGCGCAGACGGCGATCGGTTCAGGTATTTCGGACCAGGTGAATCTCGAGGGTGTGGGTTCGGGCTCGGGCCTTCTCGATTTGACGCGCGAATCAGATGACACAAGTCTTGGTGCCGTATTCGATGAGCTGACGCCGGGCGCTTCGGCCGCGGGCGCACGGCGTGGCGGCACGGGTATGGGCGGGACGGCGCTGGGTGGAACGGCCGCCGGTGCTTCGGGTTTGGGAATGGATTTCGGCGGGAGCGCCGCGGGGTTTGATCCAATGGGAACGGCCTCCGGCGCGGTTGCACCGCAGGCCGGGTTTCAGCAGACTTATGCACCGACGTACAACCCCGCAACGGCGGCGGCTCCGGTGGTGATTGAAAAGCCCGATCCATCTGCCTTGGGATTTGGGGCTGCGGCGCTTGGCGCGTTTCTGGTGGTTGCGTTTGGCGGCTTCATTTTGGCGGGCGCGGTTCTGGGGCATGAAGCGTCGATATTGCACGATCTGCGCACGACGCCGGGAAGCAACGGGATGATGTATATGCTGGCGTCGGTGGGGGTGGTCGTGGTGCTGTTTGTGGTCGGCTGGCTGGTTGGCAAGGCGACGACAAAGTAGGCGAAAATTGCCGGCAGCGCAAAATCCGCCGGATTTTTACATATTTGCCCTTGCATTTTATCGGACAGAGGGCAAACTACTCGCCAACCTGCCAGGAGGCAGGCGTAGAAAACTTCGCAAAGCCGCAAGGAGGCTCGCCATGGCACGGACGCACTGGTTGCTCATTTCTCTGCTCGGTCTCGGTATGACCGGGTGTGTTTCCCAGGATAAATTTAACGCGCTGAAGCTCGAACGCGATCAGGCATTCGCGTCGCTGAATGATGCGCAGAACAAGGAATCGGCTGCCCGCGCCGAGAACGATGCGCTGAAGTCGCAGCTCACCGGCGTCGGCAATGGCCAGATGAACAAGGACGCTGTGTTTCAGAACGTAATGGCTGAAAACGCTGCGATGCGTGACCAGCTTTCCAAATTGCGGAGCGACTATGAAACAGCTCTGCGCAACGCCAATACGATTGGCAGCCCGCTGCCGGCGGAGCTGAGCGACAGCCTGCAGACCTTCGCGAATCAGAATCCC
>JBBQCK010000576.1:0-2036 GCA_038318605.1 Tepidisphaerales bacterium
CGCCGAGGTGAACACCTGGTGGATCAGCGACGACACGCGATACAGCTATAAGGCAGTCGGTGACAGGCGGCGGTTGCACTCGCCCCGAAAGCTTCAGTACGGCGCGCAGGTCGATACCGACTGGACGACCGCGCTGGAAGCCGCCATGTCGGGATTGAAGGCGCTGCACACAGAAAAAGGGGACGGAACTCTTTATGCCATGCTGTCGCCGATGATGGCGTGCGAGGAGGCGTGGCTGCTGGGCAAATTGATTCGTTCGATCGACCCGGCAGCGGTATTGGTGGCCGGTCCGGCGCCGCGCACCGAGGCGGACGAGGTTTTCAAGAATCCGGCGACGGGCAAGGAGACGTTTCGCATACAGTCGGAAAAAGTGCCCAACTCGGCCGGCATTCGCCGCGTCATTGCGATGTTGGGCGGGCCACATGCCGACTATGGCGCATTCGCGCGGCAGGATGATGCTGCGGTAAAGAAGCTGGCCGGCGGGTGGATTGTCGGTGGGTATCTGTCCAATTGGCTCCCGGTGGACACGAAGGACTTTGCGCCGCTCTTCAAGCGAGGCTTCAAGGTCGTGCAGGATATTCTGCCGACCGCCATAGCCGAGACAGCGGATGTGCTGCTGCCAGCGGCGGCGTGGGCCGAAAAATCGGGAACATGGGAAAATCATGCGGGCAAATTGCAGGCATTCGAGGCGGCCGTTCCGCCCGTCGAATGGGCCCGCCGTGAAGGAGATGTGTATCTCAAGCTGCTCGGCGAACGCGGGATGTATGATGCCCCCGCCGTTCGCCGGGAGATGGGTGAGCCGTTTGTTGGCGTAGCCGTTCCCGTAGTGGAAGCTGAATCGCCTGCGCCGGAGTTTGTGGAGATCTGACAGCGCCTGCCGGGCCCCTTGCGGCAATGCGCTGAAACCTGGCGTCCGCAAATTGCGGGTGCGCGACAATTGAGAAGCCATGATCGACTGGATCGTCAACTTTTTTTCGGCTCATCCTTGGATCATTTTGGCCGTTGTCATGCACCTGGTGGTGCTGGGAACGGTGGCGTATCTGATTCTGCTGGAGCGAAAGACCGCTTCGTGGGTTCAGGACCGCATCGGGCCAAACCGCGTCGGACTGGATTTCGGGCTGCCGTTTTTGAAGTTCATGCGCGGCATGAACGGGCTGGGCCAGCCCCTGGCGGACGGAATCAAGTTCATCGTCAAGGAAGATTATCGCCCGGCCGGGGTGGATCGCATTCTCTTTACGGTGGCGCCGGCAAGCATGATCATCGTGATGATCATCTCGATCGCGGTGCTGCCGTGGGCGGGCGTGAAGCAGAGCGTAACAAACGTGCCGGTGGTTTCGGCGGCGCAGGTGGATGTGGATCAGGCGGTTTCGCAGGCGCGCGGGGTGCGATACCCGGACGATTCAACCGATGTGACATTGCTGTCGGTTGAAAAAGCCGCCGACGGCAGCGCGATCGCCCAAGTCCAATATCGCTACGCATTTCAGATCGCCAACCTGGACATCGGGGCGCTGTTCATCATCGCGGTGTTGTCGCTGGCGGTGTATGGAATCGTGCTGGGCGGATGGGCGAGCAACAACAAATATTCGTTCCTGGGGGCGCTGCGGGCGACGGCCCAGATGGTTTCGTACGAAATACCGCTGGGGCTGACGCTGCTGGCGGTGGTGCTGATGTTCGGCACGCTCGAGTTCGGCCAGATCGTCGATAAACAGGCGACCTACTGGATGGGCTGGATTCCGGCATGGAATGTTTTTTGCCAGCCCGTTGGATTCATCCTTTTTCTGATCTGCATCCACGCCGAAGCGAATCGCGCGCCCTTTGATCTGGCGGAGGCGGAGCAGGAGCTTGTCGGCGGATATCACACGGAATATTCGGCCATGCGGTTCGCCCTGTTTTTTCTCGGCGAATATGCGGGCATGATCACCACCAGCGCGGTGTGTGTGGCCCTGTTTTTCGGCGGATGGCATATTCCATGGCTCGACAAGATCCCGGCCATCGGGGGCTATGTGGACGCTGCAAGCAGCCCGGCGGTGACGGCT
>JBBQCK010000577.1:0-2029 GCA_038318605.1 Tepidisphaerales bacterium
GCCTCTGAGCCTTCGCCCGCGTGCTTCAGGCCCCATTGTTCCCCCCCCTGCTTCCGCAGCAGCGCGACCGGCCGGCCCGTCGCCGGATCCTTTTCCACCGCGTAAAGCAGCACCCAACGCTTGTTGTCAAACTGCACAGAACGGCGGTTTTTAAAGAGGTTGTCCTGGTCGGCGGGATACCAGCGATAAATATCATTCGGCAGCGGCGTTGGACCTTTTTCCAGCAGCCGCTTTGCCATTGATGCGTACTGCGCTTCGTCGATGTCACTATCCGGAACGATGTGAAACTCAAGCACGCCCGAACCACGCAGCATGCGCTTGAGATCCTCGGAGTCGTCCAATGTTCCCTTGAATTTGACGTAATGATCATATCGCGACAGAAATGCATCCAGCGCCGCCGATCTGCTGGCGCTGTCGGGCAGACGGCTCCGCGATTCCTTCAATTTCTCGTCGTGCTCGCCCTTCTGTTTGTCGATTGCATTCTTGTCTTCAGCGCGGCCAAGCTTGTCGGCCGCCACGCGATCGCTGTCGAGCATCGCTTCCCACTCGTGCGCCGTCAGGTTGGTTGCTTCCATCTTATCGCGCAGCCGCGCGAGTTCGGCCTCGGCCGCCAGATAGCGCTCCTTCGCCTCAAATGATGCATCGGTCGCGCCGGTCGATGCCATGATGTCCATCTGGGCGGCGATGTCGTTCAACAGTTTTTTACGGAGGGCGCTGTCGCCGGCGAGGCGGTCGATCTCGGCCGCCCGGGCCGCGGGTTCCTTCATTGATGCCAAGGCGTCGATCTCGCTCAGGCGTATGTCCGTCGCATCGAGTGCGCTGCGCGCATCGGCAAGCTCTTTGCGCGCCTCGCGCGCAGCGTTGGTGTCACCCTTGAGCGGCATGCGCACCTCAAGGCGCGTGGCGCCCTGCGGTACCCATATCAGACCTTTGACGCCATCCGGATCGACGCGGGCGCGCAGAACGGCCGCCACCTGCGCGGCAAGGTCCGGCGGCGACCCGGCCACGGCCTTGATCTCGTAGAGCAGGCTCGTGCCGCCGCGAATATCGATCCCCGCGATCAGGTTGAGGCGCTCGCCGAAACTCAGCCCTGGAGTGAACAGCCGCGTGGGCGGCCAGAAGATGCCGAACACCAGCGCGCAGAAGAACACCGCGAAGATGATCGTCAGTCGACCCGCATATTTATGTTGCATTACTTCGACTCCGCCTTGTCCCCATCGACCACGCGATGAACCGCGCGCCGACTGAAACGCATCTTCGTATTGTTGGTTTCATCCACCTTTACGACGACCTCGGTTTCCTTCGCTTCAACGATCGTGCCGAGAACACCGCCGATCGTCTCGATCCGATCACCCTTCTTGAGCTGGTTCAGCAGGTTCTTGCGGCCCTTATCGTCGCGCCGCTTCGCGCGGAATACGAAGAAGTAAAGCACGCCGACCATCAGCAGGATCGGAACCACCGGGCCCTTCAACAGGCTCGGCGCCTCCGATGTCGGCTGGCTATCAGCCAGAGTGTGGATTGCATCCGCAATGAACATCAAACCGATCATTCGTCCTCTTCCTTCCTGAGTCCTGGGTCGTTGGCGTCGCCGGCTGACGCTGCTTCGCCGCGGGACGAAATTTCGTCGCCGCCGCCATTGCGCCCGGATGCCTCGCGCGCCGGCCCGAGCCGCGCACGGGAATCTTCTGCCGCAAATCGGGCGAAATCGCCGGCCGCAATCGCAGTGCGAATGTCGGCCATCAACCGCTGGTAGAACCGCGTATTATGCACTGAGACGAGGATCGGGCCAAGCATCTCGCCCGCGAAAAAGAAGTGGCGGATCGCCCCACGCGAAAAATGCCGGCAGGCGTGACAGTCGCAATCCGCCTCGATCGGCGAGCGATCGCGCGTATGAACGCTGTTGCGCAGCCGAATCGGACCGTTTCGCGTAAATGCATAGGCGTTTCGGCCATTGCGCGTCGGCATGACACAATCAAACATGTCGATTCCACACGCCACCGCCCGCACGATGTCGCGTGGAAACCCCACC
>JBBQCK010000578.1:0-2026 GCA_038318605.1 Tepidisphaerales bacterium
CTTTTCTCAAACTTCAGGCTTGTTGGGGCACACGGCAATATGAGGCGATGCGAGAACTGCTGATGCCCAATCTCTTTGGCAACCATCTACGGCAGCTTGAGGGGATGCGCATGCAGCATGAGATTAACCGCATCGACGAGCTGACACTCGATCGTCTTGATATCGTGAACGTGCGCTACATGCACAAGGCCGAACAGCGGGAGTTCACGGCGCTGATCACGGCAACAGCGCGGGATTACTACGTGGATGATCGAACCAATCGCTTTTTGCGCGGCGACCGCCAGCGGGCGCGGTTTCAGGAGTTCTGGACGTTTCAGTTTTTCGGGAACGCATGGCGTTTGCGAGAGGTCGAGCAGTCGCGCGAATCTGACGTGTTGCGCGATGAAAATTTTGTGGAACAGTTTACAGACTTGCAGACGCAGCAGGTTTACGGCGAAACGGCCGGCAAATCCGGGCCAGCGGGCGACTGGCTTTCTCCTGAATTAATGACCAAGGCGAGCCGCACGGAGCGGCTGCTGAACTTCCTCGCCCGCACCGATCGCCTGTGGGATCGCCAGAACATGCTCGAGCGTGCGAGATTGGTTTACACCGCCGTGGTTCTGTCGCGCGAGAACGGCGAGGCAGATGGCGTGCCGGTGGGCGATCTGTTCCCCGCAGTGGCAGAAGCACTGCAGTTTGAGCTTCGCCAGCGCAAAGCGGCCGGTTGGTCGATCGAATTTCGCAACTTCTGCATCCGTAAGGTGGACATCGTGCTGGTGGTCAATCGCGGCGACAACTCCACTGATGAATATGTTGTGCGGATCAGTGCCCACGCGCAACGAATCACGCGCCAGGGTGGAGCCGTTCGGCATCAGGATGAGGATGTGATTCCCTTCACAGAATACTGGACCTTCGGCCGGCTGAACGACACTTGGCGCCTAAAGGAAGTGCTGCCGGAAGCAACCGGCGATTCGCTGCTCAATGTGGAAAACATCGACGAAGGTAGCAGCGCCGGACAGATGCAGTGGTACTACCGGCAAAATCGGGCCAATTAGGCGGTAGACGGTTGCATCCGAGGGATGACGCCGTTGCGCCGTTTTGCTTTAAGCTTCGTTCCCAAGGCGCTTGTTCGCCGATTCAAGGTCAAAGGTTTCGGGATCCCAGGAACCGATCCATTCGAGATAGTGCGAGTGGTCCTGCCGGGTGGCGTCGGCGAGGGCTTCGAGCATGTTCGCGTAGCCGGGCGGGCCGCCGCAATCTTCCGGCGGGGCGGCCGATTTGCCGGCAAGGCAGATCGGATATCGCGTGTTGGCGTCGCCAGGGCCAGCCTTTAGAAGTGTGATCAAATGTCGCCACTCGTCGCCGAAATCGTAGATGTAGAGCAGGCGCGGCGAATCCTCGCTCGGTACGTCGCGCAGCTTCACCGTCCATTCATCCTCCGCGCCGTCCAAATCCTGTGAAGGGTCGGCGTACTGCTGTTGCTCGCCATCGGCGAAGGTATGCATGTGGGAATTATCCCATGGCATCACACTCTGAATGATTTCATGTAGTTGACCGAGTGATAACTGATGCGGTACGGCGACCCGCCGCCAGACCTTTGGCGCGATGTTCTGCAGTTCGATGCGCAATTCAAAAATGGTCGGCGCGGCGGTGCGTGGCGATTTTTGCGCGGCGGTCAGAGTGGTGGCTTTTTTAGTCATGGTCATGCTCCATTGATCGACTGCCCGCCAGAATAATGGCTCCTGCGTCCGCCAGCCAACAGGCTCAAATGCAATCTCATTGGCTTCATCGCGCGCGGCGGGTGTTCGACCGGCAGCGGGTCGGGCGTTATGGTCGCGCGCCATGATTCGAGACGCGCGCATGGGATATGCCGGGGCCGCCGCGATTTGGGGCGCGGCGCTGCTGACGATGCTGGCGGGCCTGGGCGGGCCGCCGGTGCAGCGCACGCAGGAGGCGCGCGTTCTGGTAACCGCGCGGGAGATGCATACGCTGCCGCTGCGCGATTGGATGATTCCGCGCGCCAACGGCAAACTTCGGCTTGAAAAGC
>JBBQCK010000579.1:0-2024 GCA_038318605.1 Tepidisphaerales bacterium
GGATGCACTCGCCCATCGACGCGCCAGCCGCGCGAAGCGACTCAAAATCCGCCGGATGCAGAACGGCGGCAACCGCCAGAAAAACCCCAATGACCGCGCCGATGGCGCGCTGTGCGATCGCAATCGCCGCCGCAAACCATCGCGCCGATGGCCGGCGCGCCATCGCTGCGGTCGCAAATGCAAACTGGCTCAGCAGCAGCGACTGCGCCGCGATCGATGGCAGCAGATAGGCCGCCTTCTTCACAGGTGAAGCACTGAAAAAAACGATGATCGCCAGATACCAGATGAGTGGAAACAACAGCCGTCGGCTGGCAGGATTTTTCCCCCTCCACCAGCGCCAAATCGCCCACACCCCCGCCACTACCCATAGCGCAAACCATGGCGCCGCAATCTGTGCCGCCTGCGGGCCATAAAACCACCATGGCCGCGCCTTCTCGTCATTTGCGCCCGTCAATTCGCCGATCGATTCGTATTTCCACAATTGCACTACATGCGGAACATGCATCAACACATAAATAGGCCACGGCAGCGCGATCAGCAGACATAGCAGCATTCCCGGCCCATGCAGTCGCCATCCGGTCGGCGCACCCACTGCACCCGGCCGATCGCTTTTGCCCGCCCGCAGCTGATAGGCCCAGGCGCACGCGCCCATTGCCACCAGCAGATGAACCAGCACCACCGGCCCCTTCGCCATCAAACCAAGACCAATTGCGACATACATCGCAGTTGGCCATGCCAGACGGCCGGGCGACCGCCGACCACGCAGCCACGCCCAGAACGCCGCAAGCGTGAAAAACGCAAGATACGGGTCCGCCATCGCCTTGCGCTGCTCATCGACCATGAACAACGTCGAAACAGTAATCAGCCCCGCCAGCCAGGCCGCCCTGCGACCCTGAAGCATCACGGCGATCGCATAAATCAGCCAGATCGATGATGCGCCCAGAATTGCCGGCCCAACGCGCGCTCCCAGTTCATTGGCGCCGCCCGCCGCCCGAAACCATATCGCTGCGATCCAATACGGAAGCGGCGGCTTCTGCATCCGTATGCGCTGATTAAGAACGGGCACGCCCCACGGATTGACCCTCATCCCCGGCCGATCGAGCGCCGGCGCCAGCCGTAATCCATTCGCTGTTTCAATCGGTGCCACTGACGGCACATCTATCGGCGCCGCCGACCACGGCCATCCCGCGTTGGCCATCACGCGCGCCGTCTCGGCGACGCGCCCCTCATGGCTGGAAACGATGTCGCGCTGCCCCAACGCAACAAAAAAAGCGACGCCGCACAGCGCCGCGAGAATGATCCCTCGAAAAAATCGTCGCACGCGAGCGGACTATACTTGCAGCACGCAACAGGCGGTAGGCATTGTACGATTAAAGCCGCACCGTCTGACCAGCCACTCTTTTCCTCACACCATCGGCGGCCCGACACGCTGCGCCTCGTCCGCCTCGCCGCGAGTTGTTGCCGGCGCAACATCTCCTTCCGCCTCCGCCACTCGCCGCACTTTCATCGCATGCAAGCCCTTGGCCCCCTCGACAGTTTCATACTCGACGAGCTCGCCATCGCTCAGCGACCGAAATCCCTCACCATCAATGCTCGAGTAATGCACGAACACGTCGCGCGACTGCTCATCCACAATAAATCCAAACCCCTTCTTCACATCAAACCATTTGACAACGCCGGTGGCCATGAATCGTACCTCCCAATGAATGCCAAACGCCCGAACCAACAAGCGATTTTGACACGCTGCGGCAAATATTCAACAAAAAAAGCTCGGAGTTTGCGGCTGCCGGTTCCCGCGTGCCCCCCGCCTGAAGTTCCAGCAAGACAATAGGAAGTTACAAATCGCCACTCACGCCCAGCAAGTCGGCGCCACCCGCCTCACCACAGCACATTTCAAATCTCCCCTTCGTTCCGTCAATCATTGACGTTTCTCCTTTTTTTTCGGATATCCGGCCTTCGGACCTCGCCCTTCCAGCTCGCCCGTCGAGCCTTCTTCGTCCTCCGACCTTCCGCCAGTCCCCCTA
>JBBQCK010000580.1:0-2011 GCA_038318605.1 Tepidisphaerales bacterium
CAAGTGTGGATTTCGGGCCCGGATGCGGACCAAGGCGGGGCGCGATATGATTAATCGGAAGCGCGCGGCGGGACGTAAAGTGAACGTGGTCTGATGGCCGCGTTTTGGGCGCTGGATTCGCTTTTGCGGATTTTGGCGGCCGGCTTTGGCGTGTTGATATGGGCTTTGACGGGGCGCCATGCGACTGGGCATCCGCGCCAAACTCGTTGGCACACTGCTCCTTGCGGGGCTTGCGCCGATGTGCGTTACGCTGGGGGCAGCGCTTTATGGATTGGCGCGCTCGCGAACGGCGCTGATTGGGCAATCGCTGGCGGCCACGGCGGCGCAGCAGGCGGAGCATCTTTCGACGGCGGTTGCGGGGCAATTCGATCTTATCAATCAGGTGAATCATCTGCCGGATGCGGCGAGCGTGCTGGAGATCAGCAATCGCCGGCCGCCGCCCAGCGTTGAGGAGTGGCGGGCGCTTGATCGACAATGGGTATTGGCTGGGCCGG
The DNA here is from genome assembly GCA_038318605.1 of Tepidisphaerales bacterium. GTDB lineage: Bacteria > Planctomycetota > Phycisphaerae > Tepidisphaerales > Tepidisphaeraceae > JBBQCK01. Next base: position 495 of record JBBQCK010000580.1, read on the forward strand.
GGGATGCGCTGTTTGACGGGGTGATGAACAATGCGCTAGCGCGGCGCTGGCAGGCGGTGCGGGATCGGCAGCCGCGATTTGCGGAGGTGATGATCACCGATGCGGCGGGGCGGTTGGTGGCAGCGACGAACAAGACGTCGGACTACTGGCAGGCGGATGAGGATTGGTGGCAGCGCGGATGGGACAATGGCCGCGGGCGGGCGATTTTTGAGGACATTTCATACGACGAATCGGCGATTGCGCAGCAAACCGGCGCGACGACGCGGCCGGGTGCGCTGGTGGCGTCGTTGGTGCTGCCGATTTATTCAACGGCGCCGCTGCATGGGGTTGCGCTGGCGGCGACATTGCCAACGACCGATGAGGCGGCCGGCCCGGAATTGCGACTTGATGACGGCAGCCAGCGGGCGATTGGCATCATCAAGTTGTCGCTGGATGTGCGGTGGCTGTCGGGGCAGGTGCGGGCGAGCAGCTATGCGGGCGGCGGGAATGAGGTTGAGGATCAGAACGACGACATGCACGATTCGGTGTGGCTGGTGCGCGAAGATGGGCGGCAGGTTACGGCGGTGGGGCGTGGGGCTAGCGCGGGGACGCTTTCAAAGGCGGCGGTGGAAGCGCTGGGGTCGGCGCGATCGGGCTCGATGCGCGACAGTGGAATATCGGGGCATGAAATTCTGGGGTTTGCGGCCGTGGCTATTCCGTATGCGCCGGGCAGCTCGCAGCGATGGTACGTTGTCGCGTCGGCCAGCCGGGAGGAAGCGCTTCGGCCGGTGCGGAAGATGACCTGGGTGTTTTCGGCACTGGGGGCGGCGTTTATCGGGTTGTCGTTTCTGGTGGGGCTATATGTGGCGCGGCGCGAGATTTTGCGGCCGATCATGGCGTTGGGCGAAGGGGCGCGCGCGATCGAGAAGGGGAACCTTTCACACCGATTGCGCGACACGCTGGCGGAGCATGGATCGGGCGGAAGACGCGCCAAAGTTTTTCGACACGATGAGCTGGGGCAACTGGCGACGGATTTTGATCGAATGGCGGAGCAGCTTGGAAGAAATGTGCATGAGCTGCGCGAGGCGGATCGGGTGAAGAATCAGTTCATCGATCTGGCGAGCCATGAGCTACGAACGCCGGTGACCTATATCCTGGGGATCGCGCAGCTCGCGGCGAAAAAGGCCGAGGCGGTATCGCCGGAGGTGCTGGCAAAGATCAGCGCCAAGGCGCAGCGGCTGCAGCACATTGTGGAGAATATGTTCAAGCTGGCGGGAGGCGGCGGGTATGAAAACGTGCTTCGACCGGCGCCGGTGGACCTCGACCAATTGATCGGCAATCTGCGAAATGAATTTGCGCCCTTTGTGACGGCACGACAGCAGACGCTGGATGTTTCGCTGCCGCCCGGGCCAAACGTGATTGTGGCCGACCCGGAAAAGCTCGATGATATTCTTGAGAATCTGCTGGCGAATGCGATTCGATTTTCGCCGGATGGCGGCAAGGTGGGGCTGGAAGTAAGGCGCGAGGATCACATTTTT
>JBBQCK010000581.1:0-2002 GCA_038318605.1 Tepidisphaerales bacterium
GGCGATGCGCTCATCGTACTCGAAGCCGGCGCGTTGGAAAAGCGCTCGACGTTGCGCGGCCTGTGCGACCGCGCGACCAATGCAGCGGCGCTGCAATGTTTCGCCGACGAAGGCCCCGTGCTGGAGAAATTCATCAAGCAAACGCTTGGCGATTTTGGCCTGGCGCCGAGCCGCGATGCGCTTGCCTACCTGGTCGACAGCCTGGGCGCCGACCGTCAGGCGACGCGCCGCGAGCTCGAAAAGCTCGCCGTGTATATGGGCGCCGGCGCAGGCCCGCGCGCGACGCAAATTCGCGTCGAGATCGAGGATGCGAAGGATTGCGTCGGCGACGGCGCCGCTTTCAGCATCGACGATCTGGCTTATGCCGTGGCCGGCGGCAATCTGGGCGAAGCCGATCACGTCTTGCATCATTTACTCGGCGAAGGTGCAGCAGCGGTCCAGGTGCTGCGCGGCATGGCGCGGCACTTCCAACGCTTGCAATGGGTCAACGCCGCGATGAAAAACGGCGCCAGTGTGGAAAGCGCCGTCGCCGCGCTCAAGCCGCCGATCTTTTTCAAGCGCGCGGAACAATTTGCCGCGCAATTACGCAGTTGGTCGAACGAAGCGTGCATCGATGTGACGCGCCGCTTGATGGATGCCGAACTACAATGCAAGACGACCGGCCAGCCGGATCAACTTATTTGCAGCCAGACATTGCTGGCGATCGCAAGCCGCGTACGCGCGCGGCGATAAATTGTATAATAAATATTTATTCTATAATCATCGTAAATAGATTCCGGCGAACGACGCGTCAGGCGTGTTCCTTGCCGAGTTTTTCGAGCACGTCGTCGAGTTGCTCGAGCGTGCGGTAGAAAATCACCAACTCGCCGCCGTCGCCTTTGGCGCGGATTTCGACCTTGAGACCGAGCGTTTCGGTGATCGAGTTTTGCAGGGCGAGCGTGTCGGTACTTTTGGCGGGCGCATTCGGCACAGACTTGCGTGATGCCTTTGCGGCTTGCGCGAGTTGTTCCGCTGCGCGCACCGAAAGCCCTTTGTCGACGATGGCTTTGGCCAGCCCGTGCGGATCCGCGGCGGTGATGAGCGCGCGCCCGTGGCCGGCGCTGATCGCCCCGCTTTGCACCAGGCCGCGCACATCGTCGGGCAATGCGAGCAAGCGCAGGGTATTGGCAATGTGCGGCCGACTGCGACCGATCACGTTGGCCAGTTGCTCCTGCGTGTAATTGAATTCGTCCATGAGCCGCTTATAGCCTTCGGCTTCTTCGATCGCGGTCAGATCGTGACGCTGAATATTCTCGACCAGCGCCACTTCCAACGTGTCGCGATCCGAAAGTTCGCGCACGATCGCCGGCAATTCATGCAGCTGCGCGGTTTGAGCGGCGCGCCAGCGGCGTTCGCCGGCGATGATTTCATATTGCCCCGGTTGCGTCGGGTGCGGCTGATATTTGCCCGGCACCAGTTTTTCGATCGGCAAATTGACCATGCCGCTCAACCGCGACGGTGCTGCGTCGCTCGGGGCTGCTGGGATGGGCGCCGGTGGCGCTGCGGCCGTATCGGGACGGGCGCCGAGTAATGCATCTAAGCCACGGCCGAGGCTCGGCCGGCGGAATTTGGGATCGTTCATAGCTGGATCGCTCGCAGGGCTTGTTCGCGGCGCAGCACTTCGCGCGCCAGATGAGCGTAGGCTTGCGCGCCCGCACAGTGCATGTCGTAAATCAGCACCGGCTTGCCGTGTGAAGGCGCTTCCGAGACACGCACGTTGCGCGGGATAACGGTCTCATAAACTTTGGCACCGAAATACCCGCGGACATCCTGCGCCACCATATCACACAAGTTGTTGCGCCGATCATACATGGTCAACACTATACCTTGTATTTCGAGCCGTGGATTGAACGCAGCTTTGACGCGCTCGATGGTGCGCACCAGATGACTCATGCCTTCGAGGGCATAATATTCACATTGCAGCGGTACGAGCACCGCGTGCGCGGCGACTAGGGCATTGAGC
>JBBQCK010000582.1:0-1997 GCA_038318605.1 Tepidisphaerales bacterium
ATATTTGCCGGGGTCGTAGACTATGTCGGCGATGCCCCCTGCCCAATATTCGCTGAAGATTGGAAACGACAATCGGTAATTGTCGAGGACCGCGGGCTTACCCGTCTTCAGAGACGGAGGCTTGAGCCCGAAGTGGCGGCACCACTCCGCGACGGCTCGCGCATTGAGGTTCGATCCATATGCAAAATACCACATTCCGTTCGTTTCCTGCCCGCCCGCTGGATTGTGGCGATTGAAAATCAAAACGCAAAGACACTGGCCGCGACATGACGCTGCCGCGGCCTTATCCTAAATCCGCTGGCCGCGGAACGCCCGCCGGCCGATCCATCGATCATACACGAGCACCGCCGCCCATGCGCATCCTGAGCCGAACCGGAGGCATCGCCTCCACCAGCTGCCACCTGATTGCCGACGAAGCCTCCGGAATGGCCGTGCTGTTTGATGCGCCGGACCACACGGTGGGTCCACTGCTTGACGAGGTTAAGCGGGCTGGCTGGAACCTACGCGGGCTTTGGCTTACGCATGGGCATTTCGACCATATCGCGGACCACGCGGTCGTCACCGAGCGTTTTCCAGAGGCGCGGTTGCTCATGCACCGCCTTGATGAGCCGAAATTGCAGTTTCCCGAGCGGCAGACGAGCCTTTTCGCCATTCCGCTGATTATTCCGCCGCGTAAGGCGGACGATTACGTGGACGATGGTCAGCAATTGCAGCTTGGCGGGCTGAAGGTCGAGGTGATCCACACGCCCGGCCATTCGCCCGGCCATGTCGTGTATTATTTTCCCGATGAAAAGTTGCTCATCGGCGGCGATCTCATCATCTGCGGCGCCGTCGGCCGTACCGATTTCCCCGACTGCGATGAAACGGCGCTTTGGCGTTCGATCCGCCGCATTTTGCAACTCCCACCGGAAACGCGATTGCTCCCGGGTCACTGCAACTCGACCACATTGGGGCACGAAATGAAGCACAATCCTTATGTGCGCCAAGCGATGCAGATGAAGGACTGAAATCCGCCGGCATGAAAGTGCCCGGTCGAACCACCTCAGGCTCCAAGGACATGCAGCGTAAACGTCCCTGAGGGCGCGCTCATTGAATCAGGCGGTGATAAAGCGGCGGGCCGAGGATCAGAGCGCCGACAACGAGTGATGCGATTGAAGCAATCAGCACCATTCCGGCCGCCAGGTCCTTGGCGGCCTTGGCGAGGGGATGAACGTTGGGCATCGCCAGATCGACGGCTGCCTCTACTGCGGTGTTCAGTCCTTCCAAAATCAGCACCAACGCAATTGTAAAAGTCAGCAGCGCCCATCGGACAGGGTCGGTGATGCGCAGCCACGCCGCCAGTCCACACGCGGCTGCTGCCAGCGCAACTTCAATGCGGGCGTTGCGCTGCGTGCGCAACAGATAACCAAGCCCGAGAAACGCGTAGTGAAACGATTTGGTCAGCCGGCCAATCGGGGTTGAAGGCGTCGTGTGAGTCTGGGGTTCGGCGGACATTCTGAGTGCGAGTTTCGTCGGTGGGGCGCGGGTGTCAAACGAGTGCGGCGCGGTTCAAATCGACCAATCCATTCCTGGTATCCGAGCGACGATTCGGCCGGCCCATTGATTGCCGGCGGCGTCCAGCAGGCGCTGCATCGGCTCGTGCATCGGCTCCATTGAGAGCTTGAAGACTGAATGATGCATCGGCATCAGATGGGAAGCGTGCATGTTGCTGGCCATTTCGAGCGCCTGTTCCGGGGTGGCATGGGAAGCGACGAACGGGTTGTAGGCGGAAATGCCGAGCATCGCCAGATCGACGCCGGCGAGATCGTCGAAGTGGTGGCCGAAGGCGGTGTCGCCGCCGAATAATGCGCGCCGGCGGGCTCCTTCCAACAGATAGGCATTGCATGTGCGGTATGTGTCAAAGAACGTGCGTGGGGTCCAATGTATGACGTTTCGGGCGGTGACACGCAGGCCCGCCAGTTCAAACGACCTGCCCCAAGGCAATTCGATCACGCGAC
>JBBQCK010000583.1:0-1992 GCA_038318605.1 Tepidisphaerales bacterium
GGTTGTCCGCACATCGTTTCGATGTACGGCGCGGGCATCACGGAAAATGCACCGTGGATTGCGATGGAATATTCGCCATCAACGCTCGCCCAGCAGGGCAGCGAACTCCCCGGACCAGTGGAATCGGTCGATCGCCTGCTCGAGGAAATCGGCCGCGGACTCGCGGCCATGCACGGCCAATCGCCTGCCATCCTTCACAATGATCTGAAACCGGAAAACATTCTCATTACTCGCGGAGATGGATTGAAGATCGCCGATTTCGGCGTGGCGACTTTTGCGGGCGAGGAACGAACCCGCGCTCTGGCAACGGTGCGTTATGCGGCACCGGAGCTGCTCAGCCGGGAGTTTGGCCCGGTATCGCCGGCGACGGATCTCTATGCGCTCGGGCATATCGCTTATGAGATGGCGCTCGGTTTCAAACTGTATCGGCAGCAGTTTTCCGGTGTATTCGACGATCGCACAGCCGGGAAAGACGCCCATCCATCGAAATGGATGGCTTGGCATTGTTCACTGAGCATGACCCCGCCGCCGGTGCATGAGCTTCGGCGCGATTTTCCGCCGGCGCTTGGTGCCATCATCGCGCGACTGGTGCAAAAGCCGCTTTCAGCTCGATACGCGGGGGCGCTTGATTTTCTGGCGGATTTGCGTCGGGCGCTCGGATCGTCGGCCGGCGGTATACCTGCGGAGGCGGTGCCACAGATGATTGAAGCGCCGCCACCCGCCGTGCCCCGATCTGCGTCAGGCGCGCGCCCGCCCACGACCCAGAACGCACAAACCCCGCCGGCCGCCGCGCCGCAGCGCACGGCGATCAACCGATTTTCACGTCCGGCTTCGGCCGCTACCGGCGCCGTCGCAGCCGCATCGCCCTCCCCGGCAGCCGCCGCGCCCGCCGCCAGCGCGGGAATGTATTATGCGCGCCTGCGCGATCGCAAAACCGGTCCGCATGACCTCGCAACCTTGCAGCGCATGGCACGACAGGGACTGATGTCGCGCCTGCATCAGGTCAGCACGGATCAGGTCAATTGGCGCAGCGCTACTACCGTTGAAGGTCTCTTCTGAGTTTAAAAACTCGGCCTGGCTGCCTACCGCCGGAACGACACCGCGTTGGTGCGGATTGCGGACGCCCGTACAATTTCATTACCGATGAGTGAAACAAGAGATCAGTTCCTGCCCGAGCCAGCTTTGTTTCAGAAACTGGCGGCCGACCACGACATTATTCCCGTCTATCGCCGGCTGCTCGCCGATCATCTAACGCCGGTCAGCGCCTTTGAACTGCTCACTGGCGAAGGCTCTGCCCAGAACGCCGGCGCCGAGGCCCATTCCTTTCTTCTCGAATCCGTCGTTGGCCATGAAAAAATTGGCCGCTACAGCTTCATCGCTACCCGACCCTCAATTGTCTACCAGGTGAAAGAAGGCGTCGTTGCAATGACGCCGACCGGCGGCGGGCCTGATCTGGCTTCGAGCGTAATGAAAACCGACGATCCGCTGGCCGATCTGGCGCGGCTGCTTCCGCCGCGACGATACGCACGCGACCCACGCCTGCCGGCATTCACCGGTGGGCTGGTGGGTTATGCGGGATATGACGCCGTGCGTTATTACGAGCCGGAAAAGCTTCAAAACCCACCACCCGATGATCGCGGCCTCCCGGATCTGCTTTTTGGGCTTTATGAATCCCTCGTGATTTTCGATCACGTCGATAAAACCATCATCGTCGTCGTCAATGCGGACCTTGCCGCCGCCAGGAACGATGCGGCCATCGCTCGTAAACGCGCCGCGGTAAGAATCGAGGAACTGGTTGCACGGCTCGGCCGGGCGGTTGCGCCGCGCCTGGGGCAGATCGATTCGGCCGCCGAATTGAATTTGCCGTTTGAATCGAATCTCACCCGAGACGAATTCGAAAACGCCGTTGCCCGCGGCCAGGAATACATCCGTGCCGGCGATATATTTCAGTTCGTTCCCAGCCAGAGGCTCCGCGTTAAGAGCAAAGCCAAT
>JBBQCK010000584.1:0-1982 GCA_038318605.1 Tepidisphaerales bacterium
ACACGAAGTGCACGAGTAGACCACAGGGCAACCGGATCATCCGGCTTTCCCCGCGCGATGGTTTACGGCTTATAGGTGATCTCCTCGGTGAGCCTTGCACTTTTGCCACCGTCGCCGTGCGGATTGACGATACACCTCAGACCCGGTTGAGCCGGATGCATCTCCACATGACTTGACGCCAGCCTGGGGGCGTCAGGACCACACGATTTCGCCGTCCGCGCCCGTCTCGCCAAAGCTCTTGCCGGACCTCGTACCCATCCGGCCAGTTTCGGCGGAGACAGTTGGCAGCGCCGTTCGTCCGCACGCCGGCCGACCGCTCACGGAGTTCAATCCGCCCTGCAATCCCTTGCGCGCCCGATGCTGTCGCGTCCATCGCATCCCACCGCGCGTTCGTGACGTGCGCAACGCCCCTTGTCGGGTGAGACGGACGAATCACTAAAGGTGATTTGCCCGACGTGTTAAGCGGAATATTTTTGTTTCGGGGGCTTGACGCAGTTTCTGATAACCAGAAATGATTTGCCCGTCGGGTCATTTTCAGAAGATGCGACGACGCTCGCAACCGCGCTATTTCATGGCCGGGCCTGTCCAGTTCGCGCGCGATCGGATCACCGCCGTGAACGCGTCCAAAAGCGGCGTGGGGCGGCCATAAGCGATCGCCAATTCGTATTCCACCGGCGCGCCTATCCCCATCAAATCCCGAAACACCACGCCTGGCCGGTTCGCGGTAGCGATCGCGCGGGTGACGAGCCCGACGCCCATGCCACCCGCCACGAGGCTTGCTATGGTGTCCATCTGCGAGGCTTCCTGACCAACCCGCGGCACGAAGCCAGCCTGGGCGCAAGCGGCCAGCACGCGTTCATGCAGTCCCGGCCCCTGCCGTGCCGGAAACAGGATCCAGGGTTCGGAAGCCAGATCGAACAACGCGATTGATTGAAGCTGCGCCAGCGGATGGCTTTCGGGGAGCGCCGCGACCATCTGGTTCCGCATCACCACTTCGACACCCAGTCCGTCGGCATCGCGCAGCGGGGGAATGACGAAGCCGATGTCCGCCTCACCGGTATGAAGTTTGGCAATCTGATGCGCCGTCATCGCCTCGCTGAGCATCAGTTCGACATCGGGATATTGCGCACGAAACGCGCGCAGGATGGCAGGCAGGATCTCCCTGGCCGCACTGGCCACAAAGGTCACCCGCAGCGCCCCGCTCAATCCGGCGCCGGCGCGCCGCGCCGCGACCATGGCGCGCTCCGCCTGCATCACCGTCAGTCTGCATTCCTCGAGAAACACCAGGCCCGCCGGAGTCAGGCGCGCGACCCGGTTGGTTCGCTCGATCAGGACAGTTCCCAGCTCTTCTTCGATCTGCCTGATCGTGACCGTGAGTGGAGGCTGGGCCATATTCAAGCGATCGGCGGCGCGGCGAAAACTGAGTTCTTCTGCAACTGCGATGAATTGCCGAATCTGGCGCAACTCGATCATGCCTTGGTCCGAGGTCTCTCGATTGGAGATGCGACGGCAGGTTATCGGATCGGACCGGGAAACACGAACGAATTCAGAGGCGCAGGCCAAACCTGCGCCTGCGCGAACTGATACATCTCTTGCTGAGCCAGCGGACTGCTGCGCCGTTCAGGCGATCAATTTCTTCACCGGTGTGGGATCGAGATTGAAAATGCGCGCCGCGGTCAGCCCCAGAATGTTGCGTTTGGCAGGTTCGGTCAGAAACGGCAGATCGCAGATCTCCTGCGGCAGATCGAAATCGAAATGCGGCCAGTCCGACGCGAACATCAGCTGGGTTTCGGCCCTGATCATTTCGAAGGTGTTTTCCAGCGCCTTCGGATGCGTGGTCTCCATCGGCTGCGTCGTATAGAAGCAATTGTGATTCATGTATTCGCTGGGCATTCGCTTCAGCTGCGGCGCCTCGGATGGCCGCATCAGGTACTGATCGTCGAGCCGCTGCATCAGGAAAGGCACCCACGCCAGGCCGCTTT
>JBBQCK010000585.1:0-1948 GCA_038318605.1 Tepidisphaerales bacterium
GGCAAGATGAGTGAGAAATGTGCGCTTTGCGGCGATGCGCCCGGCGGCGTCGATGGCCTGATCGACTGAAAAATGAGTGGGGTGATTTTTAAACTGCAGGCCGTCCAATACCAGAATGTCGAGATCGCGCAGCAGATCGTAAGACGCGTCGGGAATCGTGCTGACGTCGGTGCAATAGGCGATGTTGGCGACACGGAAGCCCAGGACCGGCAGCGCGCCATGCAAAAGTGGAATCGGTGTCCAGCGCAGGCCGGCGATTTCGAACGGTCCGTCGATTTTTTGGCGGATGAGTTTGGGTCGAAAGACATCCATGACCGGCTTCTGCTCGGCGAAGCAGTAGCCGAAACACTGGCTGAGGGTTTTATAAGTCCGATCGTCGGCCCAGGCATCGAGCGCGCCGCCTTTGATGGCGTTGAAGCGGCGGACATCGTCCAGGCCCATGATGTGGTCGGCGTGGCCATGCGTGAAAACGACGGCCTCGATGGCATCAATGTTATTTGCGAGACATTGAAGCCGCAGCTCGGGCGTGGTGTCGATGAGGATTTTTTTGCCGCCATGCGAGATGATGGCCGACGTGCGGGTGCGTTTGTCGCGCGGATCGGGGCTTGAACACGTTTCGCAGTGACAGCCGATCATCGGAATGCCGGTGCTTGTTCCGGTGCCGAGGAATACGAGTTGCAGGTTCTCCATCCTGTCGCACTTTCTGCCGCACTTATAGTCGCGGGCAGGGAAGGTGGAAACCGAGCGGGGGCGAGCAGGAAAAATATGGTATGCTCGGCATCGTTCAAACCCGAATCGGCGTGAAACGCAACTTCAATAGAATCCTGACAACGGCGGCGGTCGGCGCGGCAGCGCGGGCCGCGCGCGGTGATGCCATTTTGTACGATGGCGCGTCCGGCGGCTTTGCGCCAGACCAAACCTGATGGCGGAATGCGAAAAGACAATACCAGTGAGTGACGAGCCGACGCAGAATCAATTGCCGGTGGCAATTCAGGCAGCGCCATGGAGGCGCCGGGTGGAAATTTGCGCCGAAATCGCGCTGGTGTTCATCATCCTGGCCCTGCTTGTGTTGACGTGGCTGCCCTCACTCATCGGCGCGCATCCGGGGTCGGGGATTACGCGGTAGCGCGGCATCACCCCGAAACGCGGCCGCTGAAAACGGGCGATTTCCAGATTGGAATATCGCGCTTCATCTGGTCGATGAAGGTGTCCATCGCGGCCAGACCTTCCTTGCGATGGCGGGCGGCGATGCGAAGGCGAAACGAGCATGCGCCGACGGCAACCCGGCCCCGGCTATGTTCGACGACCACGCCGAGCAGTCCATGTTGCGCAGCGATGCGTTGCGCCAGTTTGCGCAATTCGTCGCATGCCATGGGGAGATAGGCCTCGTAATCCAAGGCGTCGAGCGGGCGCTGATCCTCAAGCGGCCGGACGATGCCTTCAAACACAATCAGCGCGCCGACGCCGGCGACCGTCCACGCATCGGCGAGGCCGAGCGGGCCATCGGTAATGCGCACGACGATCGGATGGTCGGACATTTCGGGCGGATTTACCTGCGAATGGATGGGATGAACGGTGGACATTGTTTTGGCGGGGCTGCGCGGGCGTGAGAACGTCAGCCTCCCATGCGGCTCATGGGTTCGAGTCCACGCCCCGAGTGTACGTCGGGCTTGAGGTGCACGCATCGCGTCATCGCATCGGCGATCATGGCGCGGCGCGAGTCGGGGTTCCTGCGTTCTGCCAGCAGCGGCGCCAGATCGACTTCGCCGCCTTCGAACAGGCAGGAGCGCAACACGCCGGTCGCGGTCAGGCGCAGCCGATTGCAGGTGGCGCAGAATGGCGCGGACATGGCGCTGATGAAGCCGATGCGCCCGGCCGGTTTGTGGCGGGCAAGCTGGTAGACAACCGCCGGCCCGACGCCGGCCTCGTCTGCTGGATTGGCCGGGAC
>JBBQCK010000586.1:0-1926 GCA_038318605.1 Tepidisphaerales bacterium
GCATTCTATACAGTATCGACGCCCGCTTGTTCAAAAAGGGGCAGTGTTCAAACGAAAAGTGATACCAGCCGGCCGGCCGTCGCCTTTTCAACGTCCTGCGGCCGCCGTGCGGGGCGGTTGGCGCTGAAGCCACACATAAAGCTCGGCATTGCGAAAAAACGCGTCCGGATCATCCTGCAAGTCATTCGCAAATGCCTCCAGGCGATGCGGGGCGGTCCACTGCTTTATCTGGCCTTCCGCCCGGCGCCAGGCGTCGCCGTCGGACTGTGGCAGCGACAACCAAACCGGCACCTCCCCGATTTTTTTTGCCAGATCATCGGAAATATCGGCATGCCGCGATGTCGCCGCCAATATGCCGGCAAATCTATCGGGCTGCGATTGCGCCAAACTAAACGCAAGCCGTAGTCCGCCATCCAAACCGGCTAGATAGACCCTCTGGGGATCAACCCGCAGGCGGGCAACGAGATTATCGATCGCCTGAAGCTGAATCTGGGCGTATTCTGCATCGTTGGGTGTAAAGCGGCTGACGGGGATCGCCGGCGATGAGACGATCAAATTGAAGTTGCCGCGCCATTGCTCGTTGCCCTTTGCTTCAAGTTGGGCGATGACGCCATGGCTGTAATGTATCCCGGCGGGACCGGGCGGCGCGGGAGGTATAGGGCGTGCGGTGGCGGCGCGGTGGCCTAAAACCTTGTCGTCGCGGAAAAATACAACTATCGGCATCGGCGATGCTTTTGGCGTGTAACCGCGCGGCAGAAAAAGCTCGACGGCGAGATCGTTTTCGACGTCGGCCAGTTTCACCGGCACGCGCACGTCGAATATGCCCGGGACTGTGGGAAGCGTTGTTGGCCGATTGTTTCGCGGCGCGGCCGATCGCTCGGCGGGCAGAAGCTTACGCTGTGAAAACAACCATTCGTAGAACGACGGGTTATGAAAAGCCAGTCCCCACGCGTCATGGCCGACGCCGGGAAGCAGGCTCATGCGATAGTCGGCACGGGTGTCCTTCAACGCGTTGGCCATCGTCCGCGCGCCCTCCACACTACCGCCGTCGTCCATACCGGAGATTGTCCAGATGTTCATGCCGGCGAGTTTCGTCGCGGCCTCTTCCGGCCGAACAGCGACGGCCGAGATCGGAGCAATCGCCGCGAACAGGTCCGGCGCCTCGAGGGCCAGATGCCACGTGCCTGTCCCGCCCATTGAAAGCCCCGTGCAATAGATTCGATCGCGATCGACGCGCATTTTGGTGGACAATTCTCGCACCAATGCCGCCACCGTCTTAATCATCGCTGGTTGATCCCAGCGCTCGCCGCGCGGCGGACATTGCGGCGAAACGACGATGGCGGGAAACGTCGCCCGCATTCCGGCGTTTTCATTCCTCAAGAGTTCCATCGTCGGCCCATGCACATAAATGCCGGCCAGGTCCACACCGCATTCCCCCGCGCCATGCAGGAAAACAAGCAGCGGCAGCGGATCCTTGCTGGCTGCGTAATGGGGTGGGACGTAGAGCAGATACGACATCTGCACCGCCTTACCATCGACCATGAACCGATAGCGCAATTTGTATTGCCCTGGAGCGGTTGGCAGCGGTGCATTCAGTGGAGCAACTTCGGCCGGGGCCGCCGGCACCGGCGCCTCATCGGCTCGGGCAACCGCGCCCAAAAACAACGCAAGAAACACAGCAGGACATCGCAGGAAAATTCGCATCGGAAGCATCACCTCACAAACGAAAACGGCCGGAGGAATATCAACCGGCGATGCGGCGCAAAATTGGCACGCGCATGATCACCAGCGTCGCCAGCAGGCTCGGAAGGTACACCAGCAAAAACATAAGTGGCGTGCCGAGCCAGACGTTGGGCCGGGCGGCGTGCCAACCATTCATAAACCAGATTTCGCGAAAGACCGGGTGAATAAGATAAAGCCCCAGCG
>JBBQCK010000587.1:0-1918 GCA_038318605.1 Tepidisphaerales bacterium
CATAGATCGACCCGCCCGGGCCGGGAAAGAGGCCGTCGGGCGGTGAGCCGGCGCCTTCAAACACATGGACCCATTCGATCGTCGATGCGTCGGCACTCAGCCGCATAATGAACACGTCGCCGGGACATTTGATCTTTTCAAAAGTGTACGCCCCGCCGTCAATCGGAGTTGTCTTGAATTGGTGCGCGAGCTTTTTGAATTGTGAAAATGCGTCGGTGGATCGGCCTGCGATAATCAGCCCCTTGCCATCGGGCAATACCATGGCGGCGCTGAGGCTTCCCAGGCCCCAGTCGAATCGAACCACCCGGTCGAGCGTGCGGAGGTTTGCCCCGTAAAACGCGATGAACGCGGCGCAGTCAGGGCTCTGAGTTGCGGGCGCCTCGCGATTCTTTTCGACAAACGTGGTGCGCAGGCCGAGGTGCCGGCCGCTGCCAAGGATGAGCGGTTTGGGTGATTCTTGGAAGATGGGCCCCCAGGCGTTGCCGAAGGCGACGATCGAGCCATCCGGAAGTTCGGCACCGTCGATGAACGTTTCACTGTCACGTCCACCAAAAAAGGTGGACCGTTCGGCGATGTAGTGATCTCCTTTGGCGACAGCTTCCGTGTAGACCCGGTAGCGATCGGCGGTAGGTGCCTTTGCGGGGATCGGATCCCAGTCGCCGTTGGGCTTCGATGCCTGCGCCAAGGCTGGAAGCGCGATGGCAAGCTGGGCAATGAACCAGAAGGTGCAGCGTCGGATGGGCATGCGCCTAGTTACCGCAAACCCCCGCGGCCGTTGCTTATCCCCATCCGCCACATGTCCCGCAGTCTTGGGCAACCGGCAAATTTCTCACGCAACTTCCTAAAACAATTTCAAATATGCCAGATCGCTCTTTCCCATGAGGAATGAATCGACGCCGCGGGCGGCCTGGCGGCCTTCGCTGATTGCCCAGACGACGAGGCTCTGGCCGCGGCGCATGTCGCCGGCGCTGAAGACGCCATCGACGCTGGTCATGTAGTTGGCATCGACAACCACGTTGCCGCGGGCATCGAGCTTCAGACCAAGCTGGCCGACCGGGCCGGCGGTCTCGGGGCCGAGGAAGCCCATGGCGAGAAAACAAAGATCGCAGTCGAGCGCGAATTCGGTGCCGGGTGTGTCGGTCATCTGCATCCGGCCGGTGGCGGGGTCCTTGCGCCAATCAAGACGAACGCCGTGCAGCTTTTTCACGACGCCATCAACGCCTTCAAAGCGGCTGGTGTTGACGGCGAAATCGCGAATGTCCGTGCCGGCCAGTTCGCTTGCCTCCTCATGGGCGGATGAGGTGCGGAAGATCATCGGCCAATACGGCCACGGCGCCACGCTGCCGGTTGCATCCTCGGCGCGGCTGGCGGGGGGCTTGGGGAGCAGCTCGAACTGTTTCACGGATTTGCATCCCTGGCGGATGGCCGTGCCGAGACAATCCGCGCCGGTGTCGCCGCCGCCGATGATGATGACGTGCTTGCCGGCGGCGTTGATTTGCTGGTGAACATCGTCCCCAAGATTCGCCTTGTTCTGCTGCGGGAGATAATCCATGGCGAAATGGATGCCGGTCAGCTCGCGGCCGGGGACTTTGAGGTCGCGGGGATTGGTCGCTCCGCCGCAAAGCACGATGGCGTCGAAATCGCGGCGGAGGTTTTCGATTTTGATGTTGTCGCCGACGTTGGCGCTGGTGACGAACGTGATGCCTTCGGCTTCCATGAGCTTGACGCGGCGCTCGACGATCTTCTTTTCGAGCTTGAAGTTAGGGATGCCGTACATGAGCAGGCCGCCAATGCGGTCGGAGCGTTCGTAGACGGTGACGGCATGGCCGGCCTTATTGAGCTGGGCCGCCGTTGCCAGTCCGGCCGGCCCGGAGCCGACAACGGCAACTTTCTTGCCGCTACGGCCGGTGGGGGGCTC
>JBBQCK010000588.1:0-1874 GCA_038318605.1 Tepidisphaerales bacterium
CCGCGGCCGCCGCGCCATCAGCCGCGCCGGCGTAGATCGCGTCTTCGTTTGGCGACTGCTCCTGCGGGTGACGCAGCTCAAACCGGGGCAAATCCTTGCCGGCCGCCGCCTTTACAATCGACTCATCTGATTTGTCTTCGATCGGCTGGCTGACGTCGATATCCCGCGCGTCAACATTCAAGCGGCGGTTGTTTCCCTCGCCCCATTGATCGACCCATTTTCGCTGCTCCTGGGTCAACGCTCCCTTGTGCAGCAAAACCATGTCGTACGGCGCAGCCTCCCACCGCTCCAGCGCATAGCGAAACACCGGCACCGTACACGCGCCCACGCTGCTGGCCGCGCATGCTAGGAGCAAGAATACCAATCGCACGATGTGCCGGAACGGAACGAATCCCATGCGGATTATACCTCCGCCAAAGACGACTGTTCGCGCCATGCCCCGTTATTGCACATCAGGCTTTTTTAGATGCAAAATCCCGCATGAACTGCGCCAGGGCCCCACACCCTTCGACGGGCATTGCGTTATAAATGCTGGCGCGAATCCCGCCGACCGTGCGATAGCCCTTCAGGCCGACCATGCCGTTTTTCGCCGCCGATTTCACCAGCTCATCCGTCAACTCATCGCTGGGAAGGCGATAGGTCACGTTCATGTGCGATCGCTGTTCCTTGACCGAAACCGTGCCCTTGTAAAAACCATTGCTCTGATCGATCGCATCGTAAATCATCCCCGCCTTTTTCGTGTTGCGCGCCTCCATCGCCGGCAGGCCGCCCTGCGCCTCCAGCCATCGGAATGTCTCGAGCAGGATGTAGATGCCAAACGTCGGCGGCGTGTTGACCATCGACTTGTTCTCCGCCTGGTCCTTGAAGCTCCAGAGCTTGCTGACAACCTTCTTCTGCTTCGCGTACAAATCCTTCCGCACGATCGCGACGACCACGCCGGCCGGGCCAAGATTCTTCTGAGCACCGGCATAAACAATCGCCGCCTTCGACGCCGGATGCGGCCGCGACATGAACTCGCTGCTGGCGTCCACCACCAGATTCGGATGCTCCGGCCATTGCGGGAGGCGATGCCCATGCACCGTCTCGTTCGAGCAGACGTGGAAATAATCCGCGTCGCCGCCGAGCTTCCACTCCGCGGGCTTTGGCGAATGATCGAAGTTCGACGCTTCACTGCTGGCGACGATGTTGATCTTTCCCACTTCCTTACCGAAGGATGCCGCCTTCTTGCTCCACTCGCCGCTGACAAGATAATCCGCCGAACCGTGCAGGATGTTCATCGGTATCAGCGTGAACAACTGCGTCGCCCCGCCCTGCAAAAACAGCACATCGTGCGTGTCGCCGATGCCGAGCAGCTTTTTCGTCAGCGCCAATGCCTCATCCATCACGCCGTCAAATTCCTTGCCGCGATGGCTCACCTCGGCGATGCCAAAGCCGTTGTCCTGAAAATCGAGCAAAGCCTGGCCGGATTTTTCGAGAACTTCCGTCGGGAGCATCGCCGGACCGGCGCTGAAATTGAAAATACGTTCTGCCATGGAGATTAATCTGGGTTAATGGACTCGGGAATCAAATCATTAGTAAGCTGGCCGCACACCCTGCGCAGCCCGGCCTTACGCCTTGTTCCACTGCTTTTTCACAAACGCCAGCACCGCCGGCCCGCGCCCGGCGATATCCTTGAAGCCGGAGGCTTCAACGCTGACGGGGCCTTCATAGCGGGCGGCCTTCAGTACGCCGAAGAATGGCCGGTAATCGCTTTTGCCGCTTTCGCCCGGCGGCACGCGCCCTTCCTTGTCTGCCAGATGGACGTGCCTGATCCACGGCATCGCCGCCTTGAGATCCTCCAGCGATTCGTCCTCAAGCCAGAAGTGCCAGCTATC
>JBBQCK010000589.1:0-1854 GCA_038318605.1 Tepidisphaerales bacterium
CGAACGCCAGCGAGCCGACGAGAAAAATCCCAATAACCGTGTCTGGTTGAAGGCTGCGCCGCGACAACATGCCGATGCCCGCAGCGCAGATTGCGGAAAACAACACCGCCATCGCGTAGGCGAATGATTCTGTCGCGGCGATGGGGAACGCCAGCGAAAGCAGCCACGCCGCACCGACACCGCCGAAGCCGGCGTGCGCGATGCCTTCGCCGATAAACGCCCAGCGCCGCAGTACGACGATGACGGACAGCACCGATGCGGCCGCGCCCAATACCGCCATGCCCAAAATCATTGCGACTGCGTCAGTCATAATTCATCGGTAAGTGTTGCGGCCCCGGTCTTGGCGCAGCCGGCCGGCGCTGCGCTCCAACCGAGTTCCTCCATGTCCGCGCCAAACAGATGCACGACCAGTTCGGGGGAAAGTCGCTCCGGCACGTCGTGGTAATGAAGCGTGCCATTGAGACAGGCGATGCGATCGGCGGCGCGACTCACGGTGCGCAGGTCGTGGCTGACCAGAACGACGGTCAGCCCAAGCTCGTGCCGAATCGCCAGTAAAAAATCGATGAAGCGCTGCTGGCCCGAATGGTCGATGCCCGTGGTTGGCTCATCGAGCAGCAAAATGCGCGGCCGCGCCGCCAGCGCGCGGGCGATGAAGATGCGCTGGCGCTGTCCGCCGGAAAGATCGCCGATCGGCCGATCAGCGAGATCAATGGCACCGACCACATCAAGCAGGTGATCGACAAAGTCGAGATCATCAGTGGCCGCGGCGCGAAGCACGCCAGTCTTGGCGACCAGGCCCAGCCGCGCCACCTGCCGACCATCAAGCGGAAAATCGCTTTGAACGATCGGGTTTTGCGGCAGATAGCCGACTACATCGCCACGGCGCACGGCCTGATGCGGCGTGAGCCCGGCCATGTGAATCTCGCCCCGGGTTGGGCGATGCACGCCAAGCAACAGCCGCAGCAATGTCGTTTTGCCGCCGCCGTTTGGCCCGATCACGCCGAGAATCGAGCCGGCCATGACCGGAAGCGACACCTGCTTGAGAACAAACTGCTGCGCGCCCGGCCTGCCGGCGTAGGCGAAATCAACGTCGGAAAGGGCGATGATCGGTTCTGCGGCCAGCATTAAGAAATGAAATTACGGGCCAATCGCCAAAACGTAAAGGCAAGTGGGTTGCAAATAGGATTTGACCTGTTCGCGGCTTTGGTCCCGGTCGTCGGGTGGCAATACAATCAGGTAAAGCGTGGCCCGGCAAATACTTGATCCCAACCCACCGAGCGACCCATGGCTGCAAAACGAACAAAAAACTCAGAGAAGGTTATAGCACGGAACGGCAATTTTCATCGTCAGGGCAAGGCTGGACGGCTCGCCAAAGGCGAGACATCGCGCGCAGCAGGCAAGGCATCTGCGCGCATGCTGCCGGCCCGGACCATTGCCCCGGATGTGTCGGTCGGGCGTTTTCCCGCGCGCATGCCGATGGGTGAGTTCTTGTTTGAATACCTCTACCGCCGCGGCGTGCGACATAATTTTGGCGTACCGGGGGATTTCGCGCTGCCGACCTATGCGTGGCTTGCCAAGTCGAAGATCGAATCGATCACCATGACCCACGAGCCCGGCGCTGGTTTCGCGGCCGACGCCTATTCGCGAATCAACGGAATTGGGCTGTGCTGCGTGACCTATTGCGTCGGCGGCTTGAACATGGTCAATCCGATCGCCGGGGCATATGCCGAAAAATCGCCGGTGGTGGTGGTCAGCGGTGCGCCGGGTCGGACCGATCGCGAAAAAGATCCGTTGCTGCATCACAAGGTCAAAACGTTTGACACGCAGCGGCGCGTTTATGAAGAGGTGACCGTC
>JBBQCK010000590.1:0-1841 GCA_038318605.1 Tepidisphaerales bacterium
AACGCAGATTCCCCCGAAGAACAGGACTGGAAAAACACCCTGGCCCAGTACGAAGAAGCACCAATATGAAAAGAACGCCCCAGCGCTGCCGCAGAGGTTGTGCGTTTCACTCGGATAGGGAAAGACCTGATGACTCGGCCAGTCACTGCTTGAATACGATCCCAGTGACAAAAGACAGAAAAACCAGACGCCGACCGCGGAACAAAGTCCGAGGCGACGTAGAGTTTGTTTTCGATCCGACATGATTCGTTTTGAGTTCACTCGCTCGTCTTTTCAATTTATAAAAACCGGCGATCAACCGGTGTGGCCAAAGCCGCGAGCGCCGCGCGGCGTATCGTCTAGTTCTTCGACTTCCACCATTTTGACCTGCGGCACCGGGCTGATGATCATCTGTGCGATGCGCATGCCGCGCGTGATCGCAAAAGCCTGCCGACCAAGGTTGATCAGCGGCACCTGCACCTCGCCGCGATAGTCGCTGTCGATCGTTCCCGGCGCGTTTGGCAGGGTGATGCCATGCTTGGAGGCCAGCCCGCTGCGCGGCCGAACTTGCGCCTCGTACCCATCCGGCAGCGCCATATGAAACCCGCATGGAATCAGCTTTATCTCGCCGGCCGCAAGCACTACCTCACCCTCAACCGCCGCCGCAAGGTCGAATCCTGCCGCCTGGGGCGTCATCTTTACGGGAATCGGTAAATCCCGCCCATGTTCGGCCCGCTTGATCTTTACAGTAATGGTTCGCGGCACGAGGCAATCACCTTCCGACGGGCACGCTGTCGTCAGGGGCGCAAAAACAGCGCCTGTGCCCTGTCCAGAAGGTTATCGGCGAACTCGGCTTTGGATCGACAGGGAAGATGCTCCGCCCGCCCGTCCGGATACAACAGCACCGATTCGATCGTCGCCGACCCCATTGTCGCGATCGGATTGTATACCATCAGATCCAAGCCCTTTTCCAGGAGCTTGTCACGCGCGCGGGCTTCATCGCCGTCGGCCTCCAGGCTGAATCCGATGATGCGCTGGTCGTCCCGCCGCCTTCGGGCGGCCTCGGAAACCAGATCAGTTGTCGGTTCACATTCAATAGTCAGACCCGCTGCACGGTCTATTTTGGTCGAGCTGACCCGTATCGGCCTGAAATCCGCGACCGCCGCCGCCATGATCAACAGATCATGCCTGCTCCATTCATGCGCCAGCGCCGCGCTCATCTGCTCCGCCGTCTCGATGTCGATTCGCCGCGCCTCCTGCGGCATCGGCACGACCTGCGGGCCGACAATGAGAGTGACCTGGTGCAAGCGCTCGATCGCCCGCCGCGCCAAAGCGGCGCCCATCTGGCCCGATGAACGGTTGCCCAGATAACGCACCGGATCGATCGGCTCATGCGTCGGGCCGGCCGTAATCAGGATGTTCATGGATCAATCCCGCAGCGAATTTTCGTCGATGGAGCCCGTGCCAGTGATGTCGCTTGCCACGCGCGGCAGGGGAGTCGAGCCGTCCATAAGGCGCTCGACGATCGAATCCACAAGGTCCGCCGGTTCGCTCATCCGACCTGGCCCGGTGTTGCGGCAGGCAAGCCATCCTGCCTCCGGGCCGATGAAGCTGTAACCAACGCGCGTCAGCTTCGCGACGTTTTCACGGGCGATGGGGTGCGCCCACATGCGATTGTTCATCGCCGGCGCAAACACCACCGGGCACGCCGCTGCGCAGATCATCAACGACACCAGATCATCACATAGCCCCGCCGCCACGCGGGCGATCAGGTTTGAAGTCGCCGGCGCAACCAGCATCAGATCAGCACGCTCCGTGAGCCGGATGTGCTGCGGATCGGATGAATCCTGAAGATTGAAAGG
>JBBQCK010000591.1:0-1768 GCA_038318605.1 Tepidisphaerales bacterium
CCGTCACTGTTTTCTTGATGGCCGTGACCATGTTGAAATTGTATCACCCCAGGCCGGGCTGACCAGTAATTTATGGCGTGATGATGACTTCCACAGCTTACCTCCGAATTTCATCGCCACACCAGTCGATATCCGCGCAGCTTTTCGCATACTTCCCCTCCATGTCCCCAGCGCCCGCCCCCAGGCCCGTCGTCGTCGTTACCGAAGGTTCCGACCCCGTTCCCCTGGCGTGGCTGAAGAATCACGCCGAGGTGATCGAATGCGCCTCGACCGATGCCGCGTTTGCCGGCCACTTGCAGCGCGCTCATGGCCTGGTTGTTCGCACGTACACGCGCGTCAATGATGCCATGCTGGCCGGCGCGCCAAACCTCAGGGTCGTTGGCCGGGGAGGCGTGGGCATCGAAAATATCGACGTCAAAGCCTGCCGCGCCCGGGGCGTTGAGGTCGTCTATACGCCCGATGCCAATACACTGGCGGTCGGGGATTTTGTTTTCGGCTATGCGATGCAACTGCTTCGTCCATGGTGCTTTTTTTGCGAGGCGGTTTATGAACCGAAGGAATTCAAGCGAGTGCGTGACACCGTTCGCGGACGGCAGCTAAACGAGTTGACGCTCGGTATCCTCGGCATGGGTCGGGTCGGCCGGCGCGTCGGAACCATCGGCGCTTCAGGCTTTGGCATGCGCGTGATTTACAACGACCTGCTGGATGTGCAGTCGCAACTGAAATGTTCCGCCATGCCCGTGGATAAGCCCACGCTCTTTCGCGAGGCGGACATTCTCACATTGCATGTGAATATGATGCCAGGAAATGAACATTTGGTCGGCGCGCCGCAACTCGCACAGATGAAATCCGACGCCATTTTGATCAATACAAGCCGCGGCGAAGTGCTCGATGCCGCAGCGCTTGCCGACGCAATAACAAACAAAAAAATTGCCGGCGCGGCGCTCGATGTTTATTCCCCCGAGCCACCCAAGCCCGATTTCCCATTGCTGGGTTTTGAGAATGTGCTGCTCACGCCGCATCTGGCCGCCCGCACCAACACGGCGCTGGAAAACATGAGCTGGGTCGCGCGCGATGTTTGCGATGTGATTCAGGGCAAGGCGGCGAAGTATCCGGCGCCGTGATTGCCTGACGCCAAAATAGCCCGACGCATCGGCCGACCACTTGCGGCGTTCGTTGACGGCTCAGTGCGCCGCCAGCAACACCTTGCGCTCGGCCGCGATTTGCTCCCGGATGGCGGGGGTCATAGCGGAGTTCTGCTCATTGGGAACAAGATCGACATAGCCCCCACGAAGGCCCAGCGCCTGCACGCCGTCGGTAAAACTTCCCGCCCGCGCATCGCGCGCCGCGTCGCCATAGGCGTGGGCGATATCAACGACCACGCTTCCAAGGATCACATCCGGCGCAATCGCGTTCTGGTTGCCGTTGCAGCCGAAGGTGTACGTCACTTTGCCTTTGGCGGTGGCATCGCGGCAAGCTTCAAAAATACCCCGGCTGGCGGCGTCCACGTTTTGCAGGATCACATCAGAACCTTCGGCTATCGCGGCCTCTGCCTTCAACTTGGCGGCCGTCGGATCGTCCCATCCGGCCCATTGCGGCGTCGCAATCGTCAGCTTCGCCGCATCTAGCGCATCCTTAAATCCATCATACCCCGCGCGAACCGTGGGAACGTCGGAACCGCCGATGAATGCGCAGCGGCGCGTCTTTGACACCGCGACCGCAGCCACCCCCGCAAGATGCGATGCCTCTCGCACCTGAAACTCAATGC
>JBBQCK010000592.1:0-1758 GCA_038318605.1 Tepidisphaerales bacterium
CAACGGCGCGCCGGTGGTGACGTTCGAGTTTGACGCGCAGGGCGCGAAGCTGTTCGGGGCCATGACGGGCGCGAACGTCCGCCGGTCGATGGCGATTACCTTGGATGACAAGGTCATCAACATCGCGAACATTCAAACACGAATCGACGGGAACGGGCAGCTGACGGGCGATTACACCCGCCAGGAAATAAAATACCTCATCGGCACCCTCAACGCCGGGTCGCTGCCGGCGCGGCTGGACGATGAACCCATCAGCGAACAGACGATCTCGCCCACCATCGGCAAGGACAATCTGCGCCGCGGTTTCATTGCCTGCGTGACGGGGCTGATCATCATGTCGATCTTTCTGATCAGCTACTACCATCTCGCGGGTCTGGTGGCGGCGCTGGCGGTGCTGCTGAACATGGTGTTGATCGTCGGCGTCCTGGCGGCGTTCAAGGCGACCTTCACCCTGCCAGGCATCGCAGCGCTGGTGCTTTCGGTCGGGGCGGCCGTTGACGCCAACGTGCTGGTCTTCGAGCGATTGCGCGAGGAGCAACAGCGCGGCCTGGGGCTGCGCATGGCGCTGCATAACGCATACGATCGCGCGTTCACCGCGATTCTGGATTCCAACGTCATCAGCATTATCACCTCAGTCGTGCTTTACTGGCTGGGCAGCGAGGAAGTGAAGGGCTTTGGCCTGACGCTGCTCATCGGCATCGTGAGCACGCTGTTCACGGCGCTTTTCATGACGCGGACGGTGCTGAACCTGATGGTCGATCGATTCAACCTGCGCAAGCTCGGGAGCCTGCCGCTGAGTTTTCCCGGCTGGGATCGATTGCTGCATCCGCGCATCGACTGGGTCGGCAAGGCGTGGATTTTCGTGATCGTGAGCTGTGCGATTCTCGTCGGCGGAACGATCGCCTTCGCAACGCGCGGCCGAAACATGTACGACATCGAGTTTGTGTCGGGCACATCGGTGGACATCCAGCTCAAGAAGGACAAGCGGCTGGATATCGAGGAGATGCGCAAGCGGCTCGAGCCCGAGAAACAGCGGCTTGATGCGGCGCAGGTCGTGGCGATTGGCGCGGACGCGGATTCGGAAAATCGCATGTATCGCATCCAGACCGCCAACACGGATCGCGAGCAGGTGAAGGCGGCCATCATGGACCACCTTCAGGCGGAGCTTGACGTTCAGCCCAAGGTGGAGTTCGACAAATCGGACGCACGTACCGCTGATGCGCTGGACGGTGTGGTTGCGTTTCCTGTGAATGCTGGCGCGGCGAAAAAGGCGAATTTAAATTTCACGCCCAAGCGGCTCCAGGCCAACCTCGGCGGCGCGATGCTGGTGCTGCGCAACATGTCGCCGCCTCTTTCGGCGCGGGAGATCAACGAACGCATCGAGCAGGCGAACATGGCGCCCGATCGCGAAGGCGCCGGCGTGCGGCAGATCGAAGTCGAGACCGGCAAGGACCCGGGCGAAAAAGCAACCACAGCCGTCGTTCTGGTCAGCGACCCGAACCTGACGTACGAGGTCGCGCCGGACAAATGGCGCTCGGACATGATGCTGCCGACCTGGAATCTTGCGGTGGATGCCCTGACCAAACCGCCGGCATTGCAGAGCGTGCGCGGCTTTAACCCATCTGTCGCCGGTGAAATGAAGACCAGCGCGTTGCTGGCGCTGATTCTGTCGATCAGTCTGGTGATGATGTATGTGTGGCTGCGCTTCGGCAACGCCCGTTTCGGCACGGCGACGGTCGTCGCCATGGTGCATGACGT
>JBBQCK010000593.1:0-1755 GCA_038318605.1 Tepidisphaerales bacterium
CGGCTGAATGACTGGACCGATCGCGAAACGCCGACCGGCTCGCGGCTCGTCACCAACATCGTGATGATGGGCATGGGCGAGCCGCTTTATAATTTCGAGGCGGTGCGCGATGCGCTGCTCATCGTGATGGACAATGAAGGCATCGGCATTTCGCGCCGCCGCATCACGCTGTCGACCTCCGGCGTGGTGCCGAACATCGCCCGCACCGGCGACGAGATCGGCGTCATGCTGGCGATTTCACTGCATGCGGTCCGCGACGAATTGCGCGACGAACTGGTGCCGCTCAACAGGAAATATCCCATTGAAGAACTGCTGCAGGCCTGCCGCGACTATCCCGGCTCGTCCAATGCGCGGCGCATCACGTTCGAGTATGTGATGCTGAAGGGCGTCAACGATTCGCTCGACGATGCCAAGCTGCTGGTGAAGATGCTGAAGGGCATCCACGCCAAGATCAACCTCATTCCGTTCAATCCGTGGCCGGGCACGCGCTATGAGTGTTCGGACTGGGACCAGATCGAAAAATTCTCCGAGTATATTTTCAACGCCGGCTATTCCTCGCCGGTGCGCACGCCGCGCGGCCGCGATATTCTGGCCGCCTGCGGCCAGTTGAAGTCGGAGACCGAGAAACTGTCGGCGCGCGAGCGCCAGGCGCTACGCGCCATGGCGATGACCGATTGAGGGGCAAATGGCACTGATCGGCCGTCTCTTTGCCATTCTGTTCGGATTCCTCGCCGCATGCCTGGTGGCGGGGATGATCGTGGTCGGCGCGGTGCTGTTCCCGGAATTTTCCGATTTCGCGGCCGCTCCGCTCGATCAGGACGCGCTGAATGTCGTCATCGGTTTCGGCTTCATTTTCCTCAGCGGTTTTGCGTTGCTGCCGGCGACGATCGTGGCTTTGATTACCGAGGCGTTCAGTATCAGGAGCGTGCTGGCTTACGCGCTTGGCGGCGGTATCGTCGGCCTCGCCTGCTATCTCGGCCTGATCCCGTTCGATCCCGACACGTTGCGCTTCGACGGCATCATCCGGCGCCATCTCGAGATCATGACCGGCGCGGGCATCGTCGCGGGCCTCGTGTACTGGATGATCGCGGGCCGCAACGCCGGCGCCTGGCGCCAACCGCCGCGCCCGCTGATGCCCCCGCCGCCGCTGCCGGCGCATTCGCCGCCGCCGTCGCCGCCGGCGTCATGAAGAAGCGGCACGGACGCCTTTTCATCCCCATCCTCGTCGGCTAAACCCCGCGCCATGAACCGATCAGGACTTTTCATCGCGCTCGCCCTGGCGCTCGCCGTCGGATTGCTGTTCGGGATTTATCCCGAGCTGGATCTGAAACTGGCTGCTTTGTTCTACGACGGCGCGAACAAATCCTTTCCGCTGAAATTCAATGCGCTGGCCGCGATCGCGCGCGACGGCGCAATGTGGATCGCATGGGGCCTGGCGCTGCCGGCGATCGGAGCCCTGGTGATAAAGCTGGCGTGGCCGGACCGGCCGCTGCTGATGTCGGGACGCGCGATCGTGTTCCTGCTGATGACGCTGACGCTTTCAGCCGGCGTTCTCACCAACCTCACCTTCAAGAGCTATTGGGGCCGGCCGCGTCCGGTGACGGTCACGCAATTCAATGGCGCGCAGGAATTCGTGCCGTGGTGGGATCCGCGCGGAAGCTGCGGGCGCAACTGTTCGTTCTTCTCCGGCGAGGGCGCCACCGCATTCTGGACCTACGCGCCCGCGGCCCTGACGCCGCCGCCATGGCGGCCGCT
>JBBQCK010000594.1:0-1750 GCA_038318605.1 Tepidisphaerales bacterium
TGCGCCGGCTTCTGGCTGTAGTACTGGCGCAGCTTGTCGCCGCTCAGCCCGTAGCGCGGGTCACCGGGCAGATAGCCGACTGATTCGTTTGCTGCCATACACTCCCTCCTCTATGCGCGCAGTTTAACGCAAGGCCGGCGGATACACGCCGCGCTATTGATGCGCCACGCGCGGCGTAATCTGCACCAGCACGCCTGATGCGTCTTTGGGATGCACCATCCAGTGAGGTGATTGCTCCAGCATCCGGGCACCCGCGGTACGTAATCGCGACAGAGTCTGCTCCAAACTGCCCGCCGGCAATGCCAGCGCAGCGATACCTTCTCCGCGACTTGCCAACCGCGCGGCCAGCGCCGAGGCGATTCCCGGCGCCGGACTGATCAGTTCCACCATTTGCTCGCCCAATATGAAGCGCGCCGCCTGAAATGCACCGTTGGAAATCGGATGCACGCCCATTTGCCGGGCCGCAACGCCGGTGATCTTCTCCCAGCGCGTCGACGCGGCCGCCAGATCATTAACTGCGATGGCTACATGATCGAAGCGCGCATCGCCCTCCTTTGGTCTCGGCCCGAACTCCCGGCGCGGCGTCAACTGCACCAGCACACCGTTGGCCGATCCGGGATGCACATACACATGACCGCTTTGCCGGATAAGCGTTGCACCGTCCGCCTCCAGCGCACCAGCGGTGTCGTTCAGGTTTGAAGATGGCAAACATACCAAGTGCACGCCCGGACCCGTGCGTACGAGCCGCTGCGACAGCGCGCGGCCGACACCGTACTCAGGCGTGCCGAGCGGTTCGGCCAGTTCCACCACCGCATCGCCAAGGAAAAAACGCGTGAACCGCGCGCTGCCATCGTCGGCCACGTGCACAGCAGGTTCACCGCCGCAGATGGCTTGATACACGCGCAGCGCCTGTGCGTAATCGGAGACGGTGATGACGATGTGGTCGAGGATTGAGGGCATGGATCGACATGACAACGAGTTGGCGCGCGCAGAAGACCCCTGCGACGAAATGGGAAAACATACTTATACTAGCTGCATTCCGTCCGCCGTTTCAATCGCTTTTAACCGGTTCAAAAATAACCCATGGCCAACCCGACATCCCCACGCACGCCGAACATCGTATTCATCCTCGCCGACAATCTCGGCTGGGGCGAACTGGGCTGTTACGGCGGCGGCGCGCTGCGAGGGGCGCCGACGCCGCGCCTCGACAAGCTGGCAACCGAGGGACTGCGCTTTCTCAATTTCAACGTCGAGAGCGATTGCGTACCGACGCGTTCTGCGCTGATGACCGGGCGCCACCCGATACGCACCGGCGCGCTGCAATCGGTGCCCGCGGGGATGCCGCAGGGCCTCATCCCGTGGGAGATCACGCTCGCGCAGCTGATATCCGGTAAAGGTTACGCCACCGCCTGTTTCGGCAAATGGCATCTGGGCGATAAGGAAGGCCGTTACCCGAAAGATCGCGGCTTCGACGAGTGGTACGGCATTCCGCGCACCACCAACGAAAGCATGTTCACGAATTCGCCGGGTTACGATCCGGAAATCGCGCCGCTGCCCTATGTAATGGAAGGCGTCAAAGGCCAGCCGGCAAAGAACTCACATGTCTATGATCTTGAAGCGCGCCGCCGCATTGATTCTGAACTGACGGCGAAAACCATCGATTTCATGACACGACAGGCTAAAGCGAAAAAACCGTTTTTTGCTTACGTACCGCTCACCCACCTGCACTATCCGACGCTGCCGCACCACG
>JBBQCK010000595.1:0-1727 GCA_038318605.1 Tepidisphaerales bacterium
GGCCCGCCCTACGCGCTGATTTTCGGGGTGACGATGCTGGTCAACACCGAAGCCGGGGACACCTACAGCTTCGAGGAAATGTCGCGGTGGCTAAGCGAGGCTGGCTTTGAAGATATCCGCACGCTGGATGTCCCAGGGCCGGCGCCGTTGTTGCTTGGGAGTAGGCGGTAGGCAGTGGGCAGTAGGCAGTTCCATGATAGTGCAACGCTTGCTTGCAACGGGCAACTTGCAACCGGCAACTTCCTCCCGCGACTTCCTTATCGGACCCGCTAGCTTTCGTCGGCGAATTGTTGTCTGGAGAGAGGTGTCTGGCGGGAAAATCGCGTCGCGGGCGCGGGCGCTGGGCTGTATAGTACGCTTGCCTTGCCGCCGCTGGATCGCCGCCAGTTTTATTCGCCGAATGTGCAAAATCGGCCGGCGGCGCGATCAGGAATCGCCGACATGACGCTGTTTCCACGTATTGCCCCTGCCGTCGGCGCCACCGACGCCACTACCGACGCCGCATCGCCATCGCCGGTTGCGGCGGAAGTTGCGTCGCGTCCGTCGGGCCGATCGCGCCGCGCTGAGCCGGTCACCAATCGCGTTCGGCGGGACGGCAAATTCTTTCGCGTCGGTGAAAGCAAGTTTTACGTAAAGGGCGTGACATACGGACCGTTTGAAGCGGGTGACGATGGGCAGCCACTCCCTCCGCGCGAACGCGTCGAGCAGGACTTTCGACAAATACTCGAACTGGGCGCCAACTGCATCCGCATTTATCACACGCCGCCGGCATGGTTCCTCGATCTGGCGGATCAGCGTGGGCTGAAGGTGTTTCTGGATGTCTCATGGCCAAAAAATCTGACGTTTGTCGGCGATGACCAGCTCGAGTCGGCCGCCCGCGAAGCGGTGCGCACTGCGGCGAGCCAGTGTGGAAATCATCCGGCGCTGTTTGCGATCAGCGTGGTGAACGAGATTCCGCCCGACATTGTTCGCTTTGTCGGCAAGAATCGCGTGGAGCAGTTCATCGACGAACTGGTCGATGTGGTGAAATCCGAGGCGCCCAACTGCCTCGCGACATTCGCGAATTTTCCGACGACCGAGTATCTGCAGCCGCGCGGCGTGGATTTTGTCTGTTTCAACGTCTATCTCCACGACGATTCTGCGTTTCGCAACTATCTGGCGCGCCTGCAGAGCATCGCCGGCGACAAGCCGCTGATGCTGGGGGAATACGGCATTGATACATTCCGCGAATATGGGGAGCCGCAGCAGGCGGACATTTTAGCGCGACATGTGCGGGCCGTGTTTGATGAGGGGCTGGTTGGCACGTTCATTTTTGGCTTCACCGACGACTGGGTCGTGCATGGATACCGCATCGAAGACTGGGCGTTCGGCCTGGTGCGGCGCGATCGGTCCGCCAAGCCAAGCTTCCATGCGGTGCAGTCGGCGTTTCGTCGCGCTCCGCATCTCGCCGAGGAAAAGCTGCCGATGGCGAGCATCATCGTCTGCTCCTACAACGGCGCAAGCACGGCCGAATCCTGTCTGCGGTCGATGGAAAAGCTCAATTATCCCGATTACGAAGTGGTTTTTGTCGATGATGGCTCAACCGACAATACCCAGGAGATTCTCAAGCAGTTTCCCTGGGTGCGCAATATCCGGCAGGTGAACATGGGGCTGTCATACGCGCGCAACGTGGGGATGAACGCCGCGCGCGGCGAGGTGGTCATCTACACCGACAGCGACTGCGAGGC
>JBBQCK010000596.1:0-1703 GCA_038318605.1 Tepidisphaerales bacterium
CGACGAGATTGCAGAATTGAAGAATGATGTCGCGATAGACCATCGGGTTTGGCCCGCCGCCGCGCGTGCCAAAAGCGCGCGTGGCGAGATAGGTTCCAAACCCGGGAATGATATTGCCGAGTTGATCGACAATGAGATTCACGACAAATGACAACGCGTAAGCAATGAAGACGCCGACAAGAAGGCCGAAAAATGTGCCGGAAAATACGACGAGCTTTTTTCGCGGCGCAAGAATGTCGAGGCAGACCAGCAGCACGCCGAGCGTGACACAGCCGGATAGAACGAGCCAGGTTTTGTCGCCAAATGGCTGATTGGGGTGTTGAACGTAGAACCAGCCGATGGCCGCCATCAGCAGAACAAACAGCGCCCGCAGGATGTGCAGGATCATTCCAGAAGCCTCTTTCGACAGGACTGAAGTTTTCGCCGGGCGAATTGTAGCATGCGGGCAAACTGCGCCATATAGGCGGCGTTCGCACCAGAACGCGCGGGTGAGATTGGCGGAAGAGTCCGCATGAAAGACGAGGTGGCGCTGAAGTGCCGGGCTCGGCGCGGTACGATTGATGGATGCATTCGCGGTTTGCGGCGTGTTTATTCAACTGGACTCGACGCCCTCTCGTTTGTTACCCGGTGGTTGGTCGTAGGTGCCAAGGGTGTGCCCGATGAGCGTGGGCGGGCCATATCTTGATGCGGCGCTGGTCGAACAATTGAAACATCTGTCGCTGTCGTCGCGATCAGTGGTACTCGGGCCGACGGTGGGGGAACATCGCAGCCCGCAGCAGGGCGCCAGCGTCGAGTTTCGCCAGCATCGCCCCTATGTTCCGGGTGACGAACCGCGCCGACTTGATTGGCGCGTGTTGGCGCGAACCAATCGCCCATATGTGCGCGAATATGACGAAGAGACGAACTTGCGCTGCATCCTCATGGTCGATTCTTCCGGGTCGATGGGTTATGGCACAGATCGCGGCGGCGCGAGCAAGTTTGATCATGCCGCGCGATCGGCCGCGGCGCTGGCATATGTGCTGCTACGCGGGCAGGAAAATGTGGGGCTGGCGATTTTTGCCCGGCGGATCGGCCAATGGCTTAATCCGCGTAGCACAGCCCGGCAGTTGTCGCGGCTGATCGACTCGCTCGAACGGGCCGGCCCGTCGGGCGAATCCGGCATCGCGCCCGCCATGCACGAAGTCGCCGAGCGCCTCGATCGCCGCGCGCTGATCGTGGTGCTGAGCGATTTATTCGCGCCACCGGACGCGCTTCGCAAGGGATTAGCGCATCTTCGCCACGAGCGCCATGAGGTGATCGTCGTTCAGGTGACTCATCCGGATGAAGAGACATTTCCATTCAACGCCTGGCGCCGCTTTCGCGGGCTGGAGGGCGAGGCGGCGTATCTTGCCGAGCCCGCGCTGATTCGCCAGCGATACCTCGCGGCCTTCAAGGCGCATCGGCTGGAGATACGACAATCGTGCGATGCGCTGGGCGTGCGGCTCGAATCATTCGTGACCAACCGGCCGGTCGGCGACTCGATCATGGAAATGCTGCGCCGTTGATGCTTAAGTAGAACGCGTCCGCTCGTCGGCGCATCGCAACCAACTCCGGCGCGGGATGAATTGTGCTGATCGCATCACTGGAACATCTTCGGCCAACGGGAACGCCCGCATTGGCGGTTGTGTTTACGCACGGCGTGCTGTTGGCGGGCATTGGCGCGG
>JBBQCK010000597.1:0-1653 GCA_038318605.1 Tepidisphaerales bacterium
AATGATTTTGAGGTGAGCGTGAAGGAACTCGACTTTCTGGTCGAACAGTCGATGACGGTGCGCGGCGTTTACGGCGCGCGCATGACGGGCGGCGGATTCGGCGGATGCATTGTCGCGCTTACCACGCCGCGGGCGGCCGACCATCTGGTTTCCCACCTCCAAGCAGAATATCCCCGCAAATTTGGGAAAGAGCCGACCGCTTTTGAAACATCCGCAACCGCCGGCGCCAATGTGCTGGAGTGATCGATTATGTCACAGCCAGACTTGCGCGACATTCTGCTGAAGCTGTGCCGCCGCGAAAATCTGACGCGAGACGAGGCGCAGAACGCGTTTGAATTTATTCTTGGCGGCGGCGCAACGGACGCTGAAATTGGCGGCATGCTGGTGGGCCTGGCAGCCAAGGGAACGACTGCCGATGAACTCATCGGCGCCGCTACTGTCCTTCGCCAGAAGGCCGTGCCATTGGAGTGCGATAATTCGGCCGGGGTTATTCTCGATACCTGTGGCACCGGCGGCGACATCAAGGGTACATTCAACATCTCAACTGCGGCCGCCTTAATCGCGGCCGGCGCAGGTGTTCACGTCGTCAAACATGGAAATCGCAGCGCCACCAGCCGTTCAGGGAGTGCCGATGTGCTCGAAAGGCTCGGGGTTCGACTGGACCTGGAACCCGCACGGCAGGCTATATGCCTGAAAGAGGCCGGCATCTGCTTCGCATTTGCCCGCACTCACCATCCCGTGCTGAAACGCGTCGCCGCCGTACGTCAGGAACTGGGCATTCCCACGATCTTTAACATGCTCGGTCCGCTGGGAAATCCAGCCCGCGCGCGACATCAACTTCTGGGTGTCTTCGACCCGGAGCTTACCGAGCGCTTTGCGCATGTGCTGAAAGCGCTCGGCAGCGAGCGCGCCTGGGTCGTGCATGCCGAAGACGGGCTGGATGAAGTCTCGACCATGAGCGCCACACGCATCAGCGAATTACGCGACGGAACGGTACAAACAACAACTCTCGATCCCAGATCACTCGGTCTGGCACCTGCGCGGTTGGAAGATCTACAGGTCGCCGATGTCGGGCAAAGCGCCGACGCCATGAACGAGGTGCTGTCCGGAAAAACCGGCCCACGCCGCGACATCGCCGCCCTGAACGCGGCGGCGGCGCTGGTCGTCGCCGGCATGGCGGGCGATTTGCCGAGCGGCCTTCTGGTCGCCCAAGCTTCCATAGATTCCGGACGAGCGCGTGCCGCCCTCGACCGGCTCATCAAATTTTCCCATCAGCCGAACCACTCGGCTCTGCCATGAAGCTATTGCTTGGTCCACGGTCCATACACCGGCAACTCGCCCGTAAAGTCGATCACGAATCCGTCCTGGCCATCGTTGACGCTGAGCACGCCTGCCTTCTGCTGGACGTACGGCCCGGAATAGACAGCGTCACCCGCAAGTGAAACAGGTTTTCCATCAACCAATACATCCGCCATTCCGGCGGTCGTCGAATACTTCACCGAAATCTTTTTTCCATTGGCATCGGTGTAAAGGATGGACAAATCCTTCTCGAAATTAGCGGCGTCCAGTTGGGTGCGCTTCAGGGCGTCGAAAAACGCCTCTTTCGTTTTGAACGTATCCGTATCGCCGGTTTCAACGATGAAACCCGTGTGC
>JBBQCK010000598.1:0-1617 GCA_038318605.1 Tepidisphaerales bacterium
CGCGTCGGCTGATCGCGTCTGGTCGATGGCAATCGATTTTTTCCAGCGGCATCTCAATCCGGCGACGGCTTCGGCGTGATCGAGCCCAGCACCACCCGGCGCCGCGCACCAGTGGCGCGCGGAACATTTGATGGCTCGCCATCGAGCGTCGCCGCGCCCAATAGCGCGAACGCCACCGCTTCTTTTGCCTGCGACGGCATTCCCACTTCTTCAAGGCGACAAATGGCCGGTGCAGGCATGCGCTTCTTAACTGCGCTCATGATCGCCTCATTTTCCACGCCGCCGCCGGACACGATCAATTCATCAACTCGCCCCGGCAACCCTTCGACGGCGAGGGCGATTGTTTGCGCCGTCAGGTCGGCCGCCGTCGCCAGAAGATCAATCAGCGACGCACCAACGCTTCCCTGCCGCGCTCGGTCAAAAATTGCCGTCATGGCGGGCGTATCGGTCGAAACCGGCGAAGCGGTCGAAAAGAATGGATCCGTCAAAGCCCGGTTTACTATGCTAGCGACGGCGTTTCCGCGCATCGCCATCGCTCCGCCTTCATCGAACGCCCCTATCTCGCCGGCGCGACACAACGCATCAGAGATGCAATTTCCTGGTCCGGTGTCGAATGCGATGCTCGATTCGATGTCCCCGCCGGCCGGCAGCCAGGTGAGGTTGGCGATTCCGCCGATATTCAGCAGCACGCGATTTTTTTCCGGATGGCGGAAGAGCAGGAAGTCGGCAAACGGCACAAGCGGCGCGCCCTGTCCGCCGGCGGCGCAGTCGGCGCGTCGAAAATCAGAAATAACTGCCACCCCGGTTATGGCGGCAACCAGCGCGGGATCGAGCCATTGAATGGTATCGGGCGGAGCGTGATACAGCGTTTGTCCGTGACAGGCATATCCGCTGATTTGCGTGGCATCGACGCCGGCCTGGCGCAGGGCAATCTGAGCACCGGTTGCATAGGCCAAGGAAAGGTCGCGCCCCAGTCGCGCAAGCTCGGCCAGGGTGATAGCCGGGCCGCTTCGGGCCGCGGCGATGCGGTGTTGCATCGCTTCGTCAAATGGCAGCGAGGCAAAATGCCGCAATCGCGCCGACATTTCCACGCCTCGGCCACGCACTTCGACCAATGCGACGTCCACGCCATCGGCGCTGGTTCCAGACATCGCGCCGAGTATCAGGCGGATCATTGTCACGGCACAATCGTAAACATCCCGACGCAGCGCTCGATAGGCATGGCGTCATAAATCTGCGATTTTCGTCGCGCGTAGGGACGTGCTTGCGGGAAAATCTTTCACACCGTGAATGCGGGTGAATTTTTTGCGATCAACTGGCTATAATCACGGCATGGTCGAAATGGCAGACAAAAAGGAAGCAACGGAGCAGGATGCACCGGCCGACCCGGCGGCGGATTCATCGTCCAAGGGAGGCACCGCACTGAAGACCAAGGAGAAGAAAAAGAGCAAGCCGAAGAAGAAGCCGCCCGGCCTGATGCCGCTCTGGAAGGTATTGCTCCACAACGACGACAAGAACGACATGCTGTACGTCGTTGAATCGATCGTCATGCTGACGCCGCTCAACCAGCAGGATGCGCTGCTGCGCATGAAGGAAGCCAACGACACCGGCGTGGCC
>JBBQCK010000599.1:0-1614 GCA_038318605.1 Tepidisphaerales bacterium
TCCACGGGCCGCCGTGAACATGTAATTCAGCCCACTTTGCATCCGGTCCGAGCATTGCGATGCAATCGTCCAAAATTCGCCCGTTATCGCGTAAGAGGCCATGCACCGGTAAAAGTTCGCGGCATGACGCGGAAAAATGCGCAGCAAGAAAGTTTCGCGTATCAAAACCGCTAAACCGCACGACGGCAATTGCGGCAGAACCCGGCGGCGTCATAAGAATCGCGAAGTTATCCAGCATCGTGATGGCGCAGTTTTGACCGGCCGCTGGCGGCCATGCAAGGGCGTGGCCCTTGCTTTGGCGCGCAGCGCAGCGGTTTTATCGGCCGCGCGCACGACGTTATGGGGTTTGAATGCCTAAACCGCGCTTCCAGCACCGTCGATAGCAAAGGTATGCCCGCGCATTTTCGGCCCTGGTTCATCGCCTTTATACCGCGGCAATGCGCCGGCATGAGCTTTCTATCTTGCCCGTTTTGACCGCTGGCGTTGTGAATCGTACGTCCAGTCGTGGGTCGGCGAATCCTCAAGGCCGGCCTCATGGGAGCGTTGAGACAATGTTTGGTTTGTTCAACAAATGGATGGCCGCGCCGGCAAATCCGATCGGAGTCGATTTTGGCTCCGACAGCATTCGCCTGGCGCAGGTGAAAAGCGACGGCAGCGAATTGCGGCTGATCGCGGCCGCCAGCGCCGATGTGCCGTCACTTGCGCGGCATGACGTCGCTGCGAGAATGGCGTTTTTCGTGTCCGCGGTGAAAGACCTGCTGGCCCAGGGCAACTTCGAAGGGCGTCAGGCAGTGCTGACTCTGCCGGCATGGATGATGCACATCCTTCATCTGCGGCTCCCGCGAATGGACGACGAGGCGACGAAAAAGGCCCTGCCCTGGGAAGCACGAGGCAAGCTGCCGATCGATCCTTCACATTGTCTATTACGGCACATCATCGCGGGCGAAATCTACCAGGACCAGGAACCGAAACAGGAACTTATCCTGATGGCCGCCGCCCGCGAACAGGTCAACCAGTTGCTTGCGGCGGCGGCCCGTGCCCGGCTGGACGTCGTCGGCATGAATGTCGAGGCGACGGCGACGGTCAACTGCTTTGGCAACGTTTATCGCAGAAAAAGCGATGCGGATGTCACAAACCTCTTCGTGGACATCGGCTGGAGCGGGGCTCGCGCCTTCATCGCACGCGGCCAGCAGATTCAGTTTGCACGGGCAATCCCGATCGGCGGGGAGCAGTTCAATCGAGCAGTGGCGGCCGAACTGAAGATCAAAGCCGAAGATGCGCGGCTGCTTCGCCTGCGCACCGCCAGCATCACCGACGCCAACCGCGACGCAGCGGCGGCCACGACCATCGCCCCTCCCCTCACGGCGCCTGGCGCTCCGGCCGCGGAGTCCGAAGATGCGAGCTTCGCAATCCTTGGCGCAGCAATGCGGGCGGCCGAATTGGAGAACAACGCTCCCACGGAACCCGATACTACCGCCGCCATCGCGGAACGTGCGGACAAAGGATCGCCGGCCGACCCGATCGATCGAACGCTCGCCCACGATGCTGATCGGGTGGAACAGGCCTGCAAGCCGGTAATTGCCAAGCTCGTCAGCGAACTCGACCTTTGCCGAC
>JBBQCK010000600.1:0-1612 GCA_038318605.1 Tepidisphaerales bacterium
CGCCGGAGCAGGCCCAGGGAGGAGCGAGCGGCAGAGCATCATGAATGCCAGCGCCAAAATCATGCGGCGATTCATGTTTGCACCTGAGCGATAAAGCTTGCGTTCAATCAGTAGACTTCATCATGCGTTCCGACAGACAGAAGCGGAATGGCCTCACCTTGGCCAAACTGGACGAGTTCGA
Source organism: Tepidisphaerales bacterium (assembly GCA_038318605.1). GTDB lineage: Bacteria > Planctomycetota > Phycisphaerae > Tepidisphaerales > Tepidisphaeraceae > JBBQCK01. The sequence continues at coordinate 182 of JBBQCK010000600.1, forward strand.
AGGCGATTCTTAGATCGTATCCGGCACTGCATGACCACGATCCGGCAAGTTCACCTTTAAGCTTGTGCGTACGAAGTTTCGCATCAAATGCATCCTGCTCAAGAGACAACAGCGCGGCGCGAATCATTTCGCGTCCGCGCGCATGCCGCCTCGCATACCGGCGGGCGGCGCGCACGAATCCGGGCGACCACAGCAGCTTGCGATTCAAGAGTCGATCTCACGAATGAGATCCTCTGCGGCTGCGGCGACGATATTGCCATTTTGAAAGTCCGGCCGGCCTTGCTGCACATCAGCGACGACACGTCGGCGACCTTCTTCGGCCAGACGTCGTTGCACCACGGCAACCAAATCCGCCTGCGCATCGAGCGGAAGATGTTCAACCGCATCCAGAACCTCATCGAAGGTCGAGTTTGTACCCATCATGTTATCTTTCATCAGACTTTGTAGTCGGCGTCGGCGGTGGGGTGTAGTGGCCGGTCACAACACACGTTGGGGCCCCCCTGCCCGCCAAAATTGACCGCCTCCAACTCACCCGTTAGCCTTCTCGCGCAATGCATTACATTGCTCCCATTCCGATCATGCTGGGCATTGTCGGAGCGATTTTCGGTCTATTTTGGCTCGTCGCCGCGGGGTCGGACGACGATGGCGGGCCCCAGACGCATCTCTTTTTTCTCTTTGGCATGTGGTATATCGCCCTGCGGGTGCTGCGGGCGGCGGCGCGCGATCCCATGAGCGTTGTGCCCGGCTTTGGCATGTTGATCGCCAGCGCGGCGATGATCTGGCTGGGGATTGCGATGCTGTGATCGGCAAATTGCGAGTTGCGCGAGCGATTGCCGCGAAGCGGATGTCACAGCGCGGATGTCGCGATCAGCCACGCTGGCCGCCCGTGAAATGACATGCGATTTTGCCGTTGGACTTTGAATAGACCAGGTCAATCCCGCCGTCGGCAATCCCGGGGAAGGCAATCCAGAGCAGCACATATTCCCCAATGTCGCGGGCGGCGACGATTTGCCACGGCGGCGTGGCGGGACCGAGATGGACGCGAATTGCGTTCGCGATCGAGGCATCCGAGGCAGCGCCGGCCACGTGCACCATATCCTCCTGCGTCGGCGGCGTAAGAACATTGGCCGCCGGAACACTGGCCGGGCGCGTGGTCGATGGGGAAGTTGGATAGTGCCAGGAAGGCTTGTGCTTCTCACATCCCGCCAAGCTCAACAGCATCGCGCCAACCGCAAGGAAGTTTCCGACGTGCATGAGCATCCTTTTATGCGCGATAACAACCGAACAGCCACGGATTCAACAGTCGGGTGAGGTGCGGCATGAGGGCACGGATGGGGGCGCGACATCATTGGAACAGCCAGCGCTTCAACACGCGTGTGTAGCGCGGCATGACTACATAGACCATGAGCGACACGACCGCGCCGGTGATGA
>JBBQCK010000601.1:0-1604 GCA_038318605.1 Tepidisphaerales bacterium
TTTCATCATCCACATGCCATAGAAAGCCGATCACTGCCCGCGTCCCGGCCTCTCCCGCGCCGACACGCCAGGCGGCGGCCGCTTCGATCGCGCCGGCCAGGTTCAGGTCCACGATCAGCATCCGCCCGTCCAACGGTTGCAGCTTTGACGGATCGGCCAGCATGCGCACCGAAACCTCAAGCTGTTTGGCCGTACTGCTGATCTTCGTTGCAAAGATCAAATCGCGAACCAATACCAGCGTCGGCGTTTCGACTGAATCGGGCATCGCATGATTGAACGTCAAACCTGCAATAAGAGCAATGCAGAGGCGTCATGCTTCAGTCACGGCCGCGTGCGCCAATCCATCTCGCGTTGAGCGATTGGGTGAAGTCGCAAGCGGATCGGTCTGATAACGAAGCGGCGTGTTTCGCCCGCCCGGCAACTTCCCGCGGGCCGGCGACTATATGATACTGCCGGAAGTTTTGCTCGCGCATTGTGCGCTGTAATCGCCGACGGGGTATTCCGCTCCACAAACGCAATCGTGTCTCAACTCATCGCCGAATCCGCTCAACTGTTGCATGACCAGCCGCCCTCGGCGGCCAGCGTCGGCGCGCCGGCCGGGCCCATCGGACATTCCTGCATTGATACTGCGCCGCCCCAACATCCGAAAATGCGCCAGCATCTTCTGCGCCACGGCCACCGCTACCTGCTGCTGCTGATTACGCTGCTGGCAATATTCACGCGCTTTTATCGCATCGCCTCGCCGCCGCTTTGGGGCGATGAGGCGATGACCTTCAGCCGAATCACGGGCACCTATCAGGATCTGCTGGACCGTCTTCAACTCGACGGCTTCACACCGCTGCACTATTCATTTTACTGGTGGCTCGACAAAGGCATGCCGATCTGGCCGGGCACGGAAGCAGAGGTTGACGGCGCCGTGCATCCCGCGCGGCAGGTGCGCATTTTTTCATACCCGCCGGCCGAGGGGTGGGATGCTTTCAAAAAGCTCCCTGCCGAACAGCAAAAAAAGTACACCGATGCGCTCGGCACGGTGCTCTTTCCGCGCACGGAGATTTATCTGACGCCGAGGCTGATGCGCCTGCTGCCGGCGCTGGCCGGGTCGCTGATGCCGCCGGCCATTTATCTTCTTGCCGTGCAGTTTCTGCATCGACGCACCGCCCTGCTGGCGGCGCTGATTGCCGCGTGCAGCGCGTATCTGATGAACTACGCACGCGATGCCAAGATGTACGCCGATCTCTGGCTCTTCTGCACGCTGCATGTCGCCTGTCTGCTCTGGTGGATTCGAACCCATCGGCGCATCGCATGGCTGGGGTGGATCGCCGCCGGCGTGGCAATGGCCGGCATTCACATCAGCGGCGCCATCCTGCTCGCACTCGGGCCGATCATGCTCCTCACCAGCGGCGGCCTGGGGTGGAGCAGGTTTTTTTCCCCCCGACCCACGGACCCGGCGCCTCGCCCATACGCCGCGCAAATGCACTGGCGGCAATTTTTTCTGCTGCTCCTGGGCATAGCGATCATCGGCGCCGGACCGGCGGGCTATTACCTGGGGTTTAACCGGTGGGTCGAAAAGACAGGCGGTGTGCTATCGGGTTCGAGCGCGCCTG
>JBBQCK010000602.1:0-1590 GCA_038318605.1 Tepidisphaerales bacterium
GGTGCGCGTGAATGAAGACGGCAAGGTCGTCAAACCCGGAAACGCGCTGCGCGTGCTCGATCCGAACATGCTCGATCAGCCTGATGATGCAGCCGACAAGCCGGCCGAAAAGGAGGCCGCACCGGTTCCTTCGCTGAAATACAACGACCTCCCCAAGGCCGTGCAGGATGCGATGGACAAGGAACGCGGCAAGGGCAAGGATCTTGCCCACATCCGCAAGTGGGAAACCAAGGGCAAGCCCGATCGCTATGCCGCCCTCATCATCGACGGCGACGACACACGCCGGATCGTCGTCAGCGAGGATGGCAAGCTGCTGAGCGTCACTGACGTTCCGCCGGCCGGCAAGAGCGTGAAAAAGCCGGTCAAAGCTGAAGAGAAGTAAGGCATTCGCAGGTCAATTTGCGGTGCTGATTGCAAACTGTGGATTGCAGCGGCGTTCGGCCATACGGTCGAACGCCGCTGGCTTTGCTTCACGGCGTGTTCGATTTTTCCGCCGGCGGCAAAGCTCCCGGCGGCGCGGTCTTACGGTCCGCGGGCGTCAGCTGCAGGCCACGATATGTACGAACAAATCGCAATAATTCTGGCCAATTTACTATTCGCACCCTTTCCTCGCGCTCGCTGTCCGGTGCACTGGCCCAGGCTTCGATCAATGACCCATCGGCGCGCTGATCGACGTCAAACACGGTGCGATACCGCAGATTTTCGCTTCGCAGTGGATAGAGAAATGCTGCGGCGTCGCCGATGAGCTCGAACTTTAAATCCGCCGGCGGCTGCCCCGCCGGCGATAGATGCATCGCCTCGCGGGCCGACATCGGCAGTTGCCATGAAAGATCCGCCGGCCGCTGTTCCCACGCTGCCTGACCAACCGTATCGACATATAGCATCAGCAGCGGCCGAACGCCGATCGGCGGCGGATCGAGCGATGAAAAGAGCGTTTGCCCCTCCCTTACCTGCCCGGCCGTGGCTGCATCAACTCCGTGCTGGCCCACAAACGCCGCCGCGCCGCCCATCAGCACCACGATCGTTGCCAATGCCTGCTGCCATCGCAACGTCAGCGATCCAATCAGCATCGCCGCCGGCGGTATCGCCATTACAAAAAAACGACTTTGCAGATGTGTAAAACAAATCCAGAACACCAACATCGCCGCGATAAAGCCCCCCAGCAGCCAGGTCGTACGGCGACGAATCGTCAGCGCGATCGCAAACAACGCAGCCGGCCATAGCGCATATCCATATCGCCAGTCAACCGCCAGACGCTGCCACGCGAGCAAAATCCGTCGGCCAAATGTCTGCTCCCCCGTTGCCGGATGATGCGCCGCCTCCCATCGATCTACCTGCGCCGGCGAAAAATGTCCCCGGCCAAGCAGTGACATCGCCTCCGGGAAAACCGGGCTTCCTGTCCAGGCCACATTGCGTATCAGCCATGGTGACAACATCAAAATGGCGGTCGCGATATACGCACCAATTTGCCGTAGATGCCGCGCAAAAACCACGCGTCCGCGCTGCCCGCCGGCATCATTATGAGATTTGCGAAACGTCATCAGCCCGCGGCACAGCAAAAATGGCGTTGCAACTAAAAACAGTGGAATC
>JBBQCK010000603.1:0-1570 GCA_038318605.1 Tepidisphaerales bacterium
GATGGAATAGAGAAAGTTGCCGTCGATGAACAACGACGCGGGCGATGGCATGCCGACGTCGGCGGCGCCGCCATAGAGCTGGCCGGTCTGGCCGCCACCGACGAGGCCGCCGGTTCGCAGGAATCGGCGCTCGATCATTGGTGATTCGTTTTGCGCGCCCGATGAAGTCAGCGCGATGACGTGATCATTCCAGACCAGCAATTGATTCGCCGCAGTTCGGCCGGCATAGCCGTTCACCGTGGCGTTGACCTTCCACACATTACTCGACCCCAGATCCGGCTCGTAGAGATCCTTGCCGAACATCATGTTGACAGTTGTCGACACCAGCGTTCCATCAGGCGCGAGCACCATGTTCATGATCCGGCCGGCGTTGCCTGACAGACCCTTGGGTTTGCCGACCGCACGGAAGGTGTATGAATCGAGCACGACAAAGCGGGATTGTGCGCCGTCGCTGAGACTAACGACGGTGAAATCGTCACTGGCAACAATCTGATCGAAGGGATGGTTGGCAGACAGGCGCGTCTGGAAGAGCACCTGTGCGGCGCCTTTTTCGCCGGCGTCAAGGCCAAGTGCAACGAGCCGTCCGGTGGTGGTCGATGCAATGATTCGATCGGACAGAAGCCAGACGGTGTCAAACGTCTCTGCCGCCGCGGGATCGTGGGCCGGCTGATTTGCGATGATGCCGGCCTGCTGTCGGAGCGCTACCGCCATGTTGCGGTTGCGAAGAATCAACGCCCGCTGCTGGATGTTCGGGTCGATGCCGTCATCGATGATGCCATCATCCGCGGCGTCGAGATTGACGGTGATTGAATTGCGATCATTTCCGCCAAGTTCATCGCGGCCCTGAACGATGTCCACGGCCGGCATGGAGCGCAGGCTGGCGATCCAAATTGTTTTTCCGGTTGCGCCATCGACCAGGGCAATCTGCGCCCCTGCGATAACGAGCGCATTTTCGCCGGCCCATGCGACGGATTCGGCGCGGGCCTCGAATGGGGACGCTGTCCACATCGCTGCGCCATCCGGCTGGCGAAGGCGGGTGATTTTGTTGGCTAGATCGACGACCAGAATGCGGTCGTATCGGGCGTGGTCGCGCAGCGCGGGTGGCGTCTCGACAATGGCAGCTATATCCGCCATGGCCTGTCGGCGCTCGAAAACCTGCTGCACCGTCGACTTGCCGCGCGGACGCAGGGGGATATTGATGTCAGGGAGGTTGGCCGACGCCTGCTGCAGGCGCAGATCGCGCAGGGCCGCGGCGGCTTCCGTGTAATTGCGCACCGGCCGGGCGGCGTTGTTTTCAGTCAGCGAAAGCGGCGAGCTATCAGCCAGAACAAACGGCTTTTCCAGTTCCATGGCGCTGGAGATTGAGACGGCGCGTTCGAGGCGTGAAATGGCGGCGCCGACGTTGCCGATGCGCAGCGAATTGCGTGCGATGGCTTCGTTCAGGCGCGCGCGGCGCTCGCCCATGATGCGCGGATAGCGCACATACATGCCGCGCAGCACGCGCGTCGCCATGCGCGGATCCTGACGCGTTTCGTAGGACGCGGCCGCGAGCATCATCGCGTCGCCAGCG
>JBBQCK010000604.1:0-1562 GCA_038318605.1 Tepidisphaerales bacterium
GGTGACTTCGCGGTGTCTGTCGCTGATTGATCCAGAGGCAGAGTTCTAAGCAGGCCCGCTCCAGGGCATGGGCAACGCCGTCTCTTTAACATATTTTTCAGGGCAGACCGGCTGAATTCCAGTAAGATTTCTGGAAGTCGGCGGCGGGGCAACGTCTATAGGGGTGGATCGCAAAGAAGAGCGTCAAACCAACTAACGAAAATCGAATGATCGCCAGACTGTAATCCAGATCGATTAGCCAGGTGCCCGCTAATTCCGTGTCGGTTTTGACAGCCTTTTCCGGCGTATATCTGAAGTTGACGCGATCGTAAACGTGGTAAATGCCCGCCTCCAGCGCCACCTACTTTTCCATCGCCGCCAGGCGGGCTTTTTCGGCCTCGAGCATTTTTGCCTGCTTGAGCACGCGATCCGGCGTGATGTTTTTTCGTGGGCTTGTCGGCTTGAAATCCAGGCGCTCATTGCCCAGCGCGCGCAGGACTGCCCGCTCCACCGGCGAATGGTCGGCCGGGCTTTTGCGGTTGAAGTTCATCGGCTCTTTCAATGCGATGGGCGGGTTGGTGATCATCCTCGGGCGGCGCAGGACATTCTGCGACACCGCGTGCAGCATATAGGGATGCATCAGAAAAACATCGCCTGCTTTGCCGGTTGCCTCGACAAACTGGCTGCACTGGCGGATCAAATCACGGAAGTTGAAATCATTCGGCCCGACACCTTCGGGATGTTCCGCGAGATAGCGGGCAATTACTCCCACCGAATCCGGCGCGATATAGGTCGGGCCGCCCTGATGCACCACATCCGTCCAGAGCACGATTGTTAAAAGCCCCTGCTCCGGAGAATCGAGGAAGTGCAGGAAGAAATCGCCGTCCTTGTGCCAACCCTTTACTTCTGGCCCGGCCGGCGCCCAGGGACGATCGGCCCCTTCGCTCAAATTAACAATGAATGAATCGCCCCAGGTGTATGGCGTCACCACGCGATCTTCGCCGCCCAGCAACTGACAAGCGGCCGCCCACACCTTCGGCGCGAACTCGCGCACATCGACGCGCTCGAGCGATGGCATGTGAATGCGCGCTTCGGCCCATGTCGTTGAATCGTTCGGATCATAGCCAAGCCGCTTCCAGGCGCGATCGATCCACGCTGCCGCCCGCCCAACGTCAAACGCATTGGGAATGACGATGTACCCCTGTTCGAGAAACCGCTCCACCTCATCGGCCGGTAATGCGGGGTTGTTCATGCTTTGAACGTTACCGCTGTGATATCGGCGATGCAATGTTTTGGCGGCCGGGCCGCGGCGCTTCACATCGCCTCGGCCGCCATATCGCCGGCCATTGCCAAAAATACACTGCTGGTCCATGTGTAGGCCGTATCGCGATTGGATTTACCGGTTAGCGCATCGAAGTTTTCGGCAAAGCCGCTTTTCGCGCAGGTTTGGCAAAATCGCGCGGCGATGTCGCGGGCGAGGCGGGTTTCTCCCAGATCATGCAAGCCGGAATGGATCAGCATGGTCGGCGGCGCCCAGATCGGCCCGCGCCAATAGCCATCCGCCCGGTAGGCGGGGCTGGTCG
>JBBQCK010000605.1:0-1559 GCA_038318605.1 Tepidisphaerales bacterium
GAAGCGAAAGCGTCAGCTCACCCGCAAAGCCTTCCGTCGCCGCTTCACCGGCGTGGGCCGAATCTTTGTCCTTCATCGCGTGCATGTCGATCTCAATGACCCGCACCGGCACCCATCGGCGCGATCCAGAGCCAAAGGCCGAAAATGCGAAGGGGTCGGGAGTCTTTGATGCTCAAACCCCGTCATCACTGGCCATTCCGGGTTCACTCTCCCCTCATATCCCGCCCCCCAGATCGCATCAGCCGTCCAACGGGTCGGAAAATCCAATGGAAATCACCAATCATTTCCGTCGGACGCCCTCAGAAATCTCGCCAAACCGCCCGAAAGACTGATACCTAACAAAATAATATCACTCCACTTGACGTCCCCTCCCACCCCTGCATACAATTAACCGTTCACCCCGCGCCGCTCTTCCGCAGCCGCGCAAAACATCGTCCGCCCCGATCCAACACCCGCGATCCGGCCAACTCCCCCCTTCCGGCCGCGAACCCCCGAGGAACCTCGCCATGCACTCCCCCCGGACCGTGTTTTTTTCAGCCGCCATCCCGGCGCTACTTACGGATTATCCCGCACACCTTGTGTTGACAACGCCTCCCGCGGCCCGGCAGCACCGAAATCCACGCCTAACAAATACCGTTCACCTGCCTGCGGCGAATTTTTGCCCAATTGTGCCGCCCGACAAACTCCTGCGCCCGGCCGGCGTCTATCTGATAGACTCGCCTGGCGCCGGCATGGATGCCTTATTGGCAAGACGCGGGGCAGCCATGCGGGGCTATTGGGCATCCTAAAATTGTCAGGATTGGACGCTTCCGCAACGGAGATGCAAACCATGGCAAAAACGAATCCGCTGGTTTCGGTGATCGATCGCAAGCTCGACGTGTCTCGTTTTCGCGAGCAGCATTGGGAAGGGTCGTTCTGGGATTATCTCGACCTCGTAACCGAGACGCCGACGATCGCACGCAACGCGTTTCAACGACTGTACGACATGATCCTGTCGTACGGCTCCGAGCCGTTCACGCAGTTCAAGCAGGAATACATCCGCTATCACTTTTTCAGCGACCCCGTCGATCATGGCGCCGATGCGATTTTCGGGCTCGAGCGGCCACTGCAGCAGCTGGTGGATTTCTTCAAATCCGCCGCCCAGGGTTATGGCACCGAGCGGCGCATTCTGCTGCTTCATGGCCCGGTCGGGTCGAGCAAATCAACGATCGCCCGACTGCTGAAAAAGGGGCTCGAATCCTACTCTAAAACCGAGGCGGGCCGCGTCTACACTTATTCGTGGCGCGTGGCTCGCGTGGGGCGAAATGCGGACGGCGGCGAAGAATTTCTCGCCTGCCCGATGCACGAAGAACCGCTGCTGTTGATTCCGCCCGAAGCGCGGGCGGATGCGCTGGCGGTGCTGAACGAAAAACTACCGGAAGGCCGCAGGATCAAGCTCTACGGCGAGGTCTGCCCATTCTGCCGCAAAATTTACGCCGATCTGCTCGATCAATACGACGGCGATTGGAAGAAAGCCCTGGACCACGTGAAGGTCAAGCGGCTGATTCTTTCTGAAAAAG
>JBBQCK010000606.1:0-1559 GCA_038318605.1 Tepidisphaerales bacterium
GAGCGCTGTTGGCGCGGTGATTTATGCGGAGGCAATTCCGGTGCATCGCGATGCCCAGGTGCTGGCAACGAGCGACGGCACCTCGGCGCTGCTGCATGCCCTGCACGACGGGGAGGATTACGAACTGCTCTTTACCGCTGAAGGCGAATTTCCCGGCTGCCAGCGCATCGGCGAGGTGGTAGCAGGAAATGGCATTATGCTCGAATCGGCCGGCCGGCGCACGCCACTTCGGTCGGCAGGATGGGAACATCGCCTTTCGTGAATCGCAGGAGATTACCGGTGATTTGATGCCCAACACGACGCACCATAGCGATTCCGCCGACGCGACCGAGACGCTGGCCGCCGGGCTGGCGGCGTCGCTGCGCGCGGGCGCCGTGATCGCGCTCGAGGGAGATCTCGGCGCCGGCAAAACACAATTTGTGCGCGGGCTGGTACGCGGGCTGGGCGGCGACACGCGGCTGGTTTGCAGTCCGACGTATGTGTTGCTGAACATCTACCCGACGCCAACGCTGGTGGTTTACCATCTGGACGCCTATCGGCTCAGCGGCGTCGATGATTTTGAGCAGATCGGATTTCCCGAAATACTGGAACAGGGGGGCATCGTCGTCGTCGAATGGGCGAGCCGCGTCGAGGCATTGATTCCGAAGGATGCGGTGCGGATAAGCATCAACTCGATCGATCAAACCCGCCGTGAAATCGGGATTCAGCTCCCCACCCGGCCGACGGATTGAAAATATCTCCGGTTTTGGAATGGCGGAGAGGCCGATGTCCGTACTACCCTTGGTGTATATGGTGCAGCCCAATCGAAGTGGAAATGGGAAGATGTCGCTCTTGCGACTGTTCATGTTGCTCGGCGTGGCGGTAATCGTCGCGCTCGCCGGCCGGCCTGCTGGCGCTGCGACACATGGTGTGAACGATGCGGCGGAAATGTTCAGCGCCCAGGCCCGCCAGAGCGCAACCGAAGGCATCAGCGCGATCCGGCAGCGGACCAATATCGATTTGCTGATCGAGACATTTCCCGAACCACCGCCAGAGGTGGCGGGAGCGGCCGACAAAGCGGCGCGCGATCGGGCGATTTCCGATTGGTCTCGCCAACGCGCGCGCGACAACCACGTCTATGGCGTTTATGTAGCGATTATCCGTTCTCCCGGGCATGTGCAGGTGGAGGTTGGGCAGCAGACAAAGACCCGCGCCTTCACCGTCGAAAATGCCAGCACGCTCGTCGCGCTCATGCTCAAGCAAAAAGGGGATGCGATGCTGACGGAGGCAATCGGGTATGTCGATCAGATGTTGGCGAGAAACCTGAACGGCGGGGCGGCGCCTGCGCGCGGCGCCGGCGGGTCGAATGGGGCAGCCGGGTCGGGCGCGACCGGCGGCGCTGGCAAGCCGGCCGCAGCCGCGCCGGGCAATGTGCCCGCCCCAACAAAGACGGCCAATTCAAATCACATGGGTATCTGGACCTGCCTGATTCCACTCGGCATTATTTTCCTGTTCGTCTGGTTCATCACACGGCTGTCGCGACGCAATCAGCAGAACCCCGGCGGCGGCTATGGGCAGGG
>JBBQCK010000607.1:0-1558 GCA_038318605.1 Tepidisphaerales bacterium
GCCTTTTGCGTATCCAGCAAGGCGGCAATCTTGGCGCCGAGATCATTCGGTGCCGCGCGCAGCAAGCCGGCAGCGGCGGCCAGACGCCCCTGAAGCTCGTTGACCCAGGCCAGTGCGTTATCACCCGTAATGGCCTCAACGCGGCGCACGCCGGCAGCAACGCCACTCTCGCCAACGATTTTGAACAATCCGATATCGCCAGTGCGCGCCACATGGGTGCCACCGCACAGTTCGCGCGAAGTGCCAATGTCGAGCACGCGCACTTCATCGCCGTATTTCTCGCCGAACAACATCATCGCGCCGGTCTTCTTGGCTTCTTCGATCGGCAGTACTCGCGCCTGCGTTGCGACATTGGCCAGCACTTCGGCGTTAACACGTTGCTCGACATCCGCCAACTCGGCGGCCGTCATCGGCTGCCCGTGGGCGAAGTCGAAGCGGGTTTTATCGACATCGACCAACGAGCCTTTTTGCTGCACATGGTCGCCGAGCACATCACGTAGCGCTTTGTGCAAAAGGTGCGTCGCGGAATGGTTGCGCATCGTCGCGCGGCGCTGGCTCACGGCCACGCTGGCTGTTACAACATCGCCCACCTGCAATGAGCCCGATTCCAAACTACCGGCGTGCGCAAACGCCCCGCCGGCAATCTTCTGGGTATCGCCGACAAGGAAGCCGGCGATGGTGCCGGCGTCGCCGGCCTGGCCACCGCTTTCGGCGTAGAACGGTGTGCGGTCGAGCACCACAGCGCCGTTATCGCCGGCCGCCAAATGCGTAACCGGCTCATTGCCGCGGAACAGTGCAACCACTTTCGCATCGTCCGCGCTCAGGTGCTCATAGCCCAGGAATAAAGTTGCCGCACCCTCGTATTTCAGCCCTTCGCCGACGGTGAACTTGCTCGCTGCGCGTGCGCGCGTGCGCTGCGCGTCCATTTCGCGTTCATAGCCCACTTCGTCGAGTTTCAGATTGCGCTCGCGCGCGATGTCCGCCGTCAAATCGAACGGGAACCCGTAGGTGTCATATAGCTTGAATACGACAGCGCCGGGGATGACATCATCCTTAAGCTGCATGATCGCGTCATCCAACAAATTCATGCCTTTGCCGAGCGTGATGGCAAAGCTTTCTTCTTCCTGGCGAATGATTTTTTCGATGCGGGCCTGCTCCCGATGCAACTCTGGGTAGGCCTCACCCATCGCCGCCGCGAGCGGTGCAACCAGCTTGTAGAAAAACGGCTCGCTCAGGCCCAACTTGTAGCCGTGGCGAATCGCGCGGCGCATGATCCGGCGCAGGACGTAGCCGCGGCCTTCGTTCGAGGGCGAGATGCCATCGATGATCAAAAACGCCGTCGGCCGGATGTGATCGGCAATCACTTTCTGCGACGGGCTTGAATACGCTTTTGTGCCGGTCAATTCGGCGACTGCGCCGATCAGGGTCTGAAATATATCGATCTGGTAGTTATCGTTGGTGCCCTGCATCAATGCGCTGATGCGCTCCAGGCCCATTCCGGTGTCGACGCTCGGCGCCGGCAGCTTCGTCATCGTGCCGTCTTTGGCGCGCTCGAACT
>JBBQCK010000608.1:0-1535 GCA_038318605.1 Tepidisphaerales bacterium
GCGCCCGCTGGCAGAGCATTTGCACCGCATCCTTCGACCGCCCGAACACCCCAGCGACTTCCTCCAGTTCCAATTCATCGATATGCCGCAACTGAATGACCTTGCGGTAGTCGGCCTTGAGCAGGTTGATCGATGTTTCCAACTCGCGGGCCAGCTCGCGCCGGGCGGCCGAGCGGCTTGGCGTTCGGCGATGCTGGGCAAGCACTTCCAGCATCGGCAGCATGTCCGATCCGTCGGCCGCCCCGCCGTCGATGCCGCGCTTGCCCCGCTTCTGGGCGTTGTGCATGCGCAGCGTCTGCTTGATGCGATACCGAGCGACGGTGTAAAGCCAGCGCAAAAACGCCCCCGGCGAATCGCCGTGAAAGGTGGCGATGCGTCGGGAGACTTCGAAAAAGACATCCTGCACGATATCGCTGGGGTCGTATTCGTTTCTGAGGGCGTCAGGAAAATGTCGATCGACGTAGGCGCGGATCGCCGGGGTGTGAAGCTTGAGCAACTCTCCCATCGCATCGGCATCTCCGGCAACGGCCGCTACGATCCAGTCTTCTTCAGTCGTGATCTGCTTCATGGGCCAAATCGTTTTTCGCACGGAACAGAAGTGCCGGCCGCAACTTAACACCAGACAAAGGTGGCGGCCGGTCGGTTGAATGGCAAGCGTAGCGGCCCGGGCGCGCCGACACAAAGAAAAAAACAAAATTGCGCGTTGGTCCGCGCGAGTCTTGGCACTAAGGAGCCATGGACTTGTCATTCCAGCGGGCCACCGTTGCATGCTATGAGGGGCTGGCGCGCCGGCCGAGGCCGCGCGCAATCAGCCGATCCGGCCAGGGAGAGATCGAGGAATTGCTGATGGCATGGTTCCTCGAGCAATCCCGACAGGTGCAGGAGGCGATCCTGACCGATTCGCCGGGCGCACGGGCATTGGTGATCGACGCAATTCTTGGCGGCCGGCCCATCCCCGGCGACCCCGATAACGACGACACCCCCCTGCACGTCCGCCCGGATGACTCGCGCGATTGAACGATTTTGCGGCTCAGAGGATGGACGCCAGGCACGCGCACGCCGCGTGACGGTGTCCGACAGGGATCGGGTGACGGCGCCGAGGCATGAGCCTCGGCGCTTGAGCGGGGCGGTTCAGCGCTGAGCCGCAGAGGACGAGCCGAGGGTGGCACCCGGCAAGACAACCCCGGCGCGATCAATCGCCGGTCTGATCGCGGCGTTGATGCTCCCCACACTTACTGCTCCGACGCAAACTCCACCGAATAATTCGGCGATTCCTTGGTGATGTGAATGTCGTGCGGATGGCTTTCGGCCATACTGGCGGCCGAGACGCGGCAGAACTTTGCCTTTTTACGCAATTCTTCGACGTTTCGCGTTCCGCAATAGCCCATTCCCGCCCGCAGGCCGCCCACCATCTGGTAAACAAAATCGCCCAGCGGCCCGCGATAGGGCACGCGCCCCTCGACCCCTTCGGGCACCAGCTTGCGCTTGTCATCCACGTCCGCCTGGCCGTATCGATCTTTCGATCCCTGCACCAT
>JBBQCK010000609.1:0-1521 GCA_038318605.1 Tepidisphaerales bacterium
CAGGCTTTCAAGCACGGCGCGGACGAACGCGCCGGGCGATTGTGGCGTGGGCTGGCGGGTCGATTGGCAAAAGGCCGCGATCTTGGATGGCATTTCACCGGGCGATGAAAACGGTCGATGGTCGAGATTCAACAGTGACGCAAGGGCTGGCGCATCGGCGGCAAGGCGGGTCAATTCCATGTAGCTGTATTCGCGCCCGGCTTTTGCCCAATGTCGCCGGCATTCCTGTATTGGCCAGAGACCCATGATGTTTTTGAGGAAGCGCGTGCGGCCGCTAACGCCCCCTTCGTTGGTGTAGTTCATCGCCAGCGATCGCGCGTCGATCACGGGCGCAGGAAGCTCGACGCCCAGAAGCGACCATGTGCCCGAGGAGAGATAGCACCAGTCATCACCGCTGGCGGGAACGGCGGCCACCGCGCTGGCGGTATCGTGGCAGCCGGGGGCGATCACGGGAATCGAATCAGCGCCGCACTCCGCGGCGACAGCCGGCGCCAGATTTCCAACGATCGTTCCGCTCGGCACGATTTCCTGCAACATTCCGGTTGGGATATCGAGTTTTGCCAGCATCTCGCCCGCCCATCCGCCGCTGCGCGGGTCGAGCATCTGGCTGGTCGAGGCGATGGAAAATTCGTTGACCTTCCTGCCGGTGAAAAAGTAGTTGAACAGGTCGGGCATGAACAGCAGCGCATCGGCCGCCGCCAGTGCGGGCGAATTTTGCAGCCGCATCGCCAGGAGTTGATACAGCGTGTTCAACTGCATGAACTGAACGCCGGTGGCTTCGAAGATTTTTTCACGCGAGACGCGCTCAAAGGCGGCTTCCATCATGCCGTCGGTGCGTGAATCGCGGTACATGTAGGGAAGCCCGAGTAGATCGCCGTTGCGATCGAGCAGGCCGAAATCCACGCCCCATGTATCCACGCCAATGCCGCGAAGCCGCACGGGCGAACCATCATCCGCGCGCACGGCTTTGCGCAATCCCGCCTTGAGCTCCTCCCATTGGGCGAGGATGTTCCAGTGATGGTGGCTATTAATGACGCCGCTGGGATTGGCGAAACGATGTTTCTCCGCCAGCGTCAGTTTTCCGCGATCCAGCGTCCCGAGCATGGCGCGGCCGGATTCCGCGCCGAGATCAAACGCGAGAAATTGTCCAGACGCCATCGCGCGATTCTCCTGTTGGGCCTTACATTGCAACGGTCACGGTCTTCACTTCGGTGTAGTTGCGCAGGGCATATTCGCCGAGTTCCCGGCCGATGCCGCTCATCTTGAAGCCGCCAAACGGCGCCGCCGCATCGAAGACATCATAGCAATTCACCCAGACCGTACCCGCCTTGAGGTCCGCCGCCATGCGGTGGGCCTTGCCGACATCGCGCGTCCAGACGGCGGCGGCCAGGCCGTACATGGTTTTGTTGCCGCGTTCGACAACCTCGGCAATGTCCTTGAACGGAATGACGCTCATTACCGGGCCGAAGATTTCCTCCTGTGCGATCTGCATGTGATCCTGCACGCCGCCGAAGACGGTGG
>JBBQCK010000610.1:0-1518 GCA_038318605.1 Tepidisphaerales bacterium
CGCGCAAACGCGGCAATCCGCTCGACGCGCAGGCTTTAGATACGCGGAATCAGTCCTGGCCGTGTAAATCAGGCGGCATCTGTAATTGGAAGTGACCGGGCGCCAGCGCGATCGCGCGCGTGCGCATCGACGCGTTACGAACGGATAGCCGCCATTCGCAATCAGCCGGGGCCGCGACATCAGGGGGTGGCCCAATTCTGATTTGCGGATGGTACCGGGGGCAGGCTATCAATGGCAGTCCCGCTGTTTCATTTCTCCCTCAATGCCCTATTCAGACGGCATCGCCGCTCGTTGATCCCGGCGGTCCAGCCCCTCAGGAGCGCTTCATGGAATATCTGCAAACCCAGGGCATTGGCCTGCCGCGGCTTGGGCTCGGCACCTTTCGCATGCAGGGCGACGCCTGCCGCGCGGCGGTCGAAAGCGCGCTCGGCCTCGGCTACCGGCATATCGACACCGCTGAAATGTACGGCAATGAAGAAGCCATTGGCGCCGCCATCGCCGCCGCCGGCGTCGTCCGCAAGGACCTGCACGTCACCACCAAGGTCTGGCACGAGAACCTCGCGCCGGACGCGATCCGCCGCGCATTCGACGCCAGCCTGAACAAGCTCGGGCTCGATCAGGTCGATCTCTATCTCGTGCATTGGCCGTCGAAGAATATGAACCTGCCGGCGATCTTCGAAACCCTGATGAAGCTGAAAGAGGAGGGCCGTACCCGCGCCATTGGCGTCGCCAATTTCAACGTCGCATTGCTCAAGACCGTGGTCGAGCAGATCAAGGCGCCGGTCGCCTGCAACCAGGTCGAATATCACGTGATGCTGGACCAGACGCCGCTGCGGAAATATATGGCGGCCAAATCGATCCCGCTGGTGGCCTATTGCCCGCTGGCGCAGGGCCGCGCGGCGTCCGACCCGACGCTGGCGGCGATCGGCCGCAAGCACGGCGCCAGCGCAGCCCAGGTCGCATTGAAATGGCTGCTCGATCAGGACGGCGTCGCCGCGATCCCGAAGGCATCGCGCAGCGAGAGCCAAAAGGCCAATCTCGACGCGCTGCATGTCGGGCTCGATGACGAGGACATGCAGGCGATCGCGGCGCTGCCGAAGGACAAACGCTGCGTCAATCCGGGCTTCGCGCCGGCCTGGGATTAGGGCTCGCTGCGCCTCCCGCAATAACGACAAAACCCGGTTTGGAATTTCCGGATGAATGTAAGAATGGCCCCTTGCGGGGCCATTCTCGTCTCGCCTCAATAGCGGTGATGACGCTTCTTGATCACCACCACCTTGTCGGCGTGACCGTGGCGCCAGCCGCGATGATATCCGCGGTCAACGTGGATCTGGGCGCGGGCGCCATGATAGCCATGATGGCCGCCGCGCTTGATCACGATGGTTTCGGCGCTGGCGATCGATGGCGCCGCGATTGCAATCGCTCCAAGCGCCGCGATGATCAATCCAAACTTCTTCATGCTTTTCTCCAGGGTTGAGCGGGAACTTAACATCGCATCCGCCGCAACGTTCCACGGGA
>JBBQCK010000611.1:0-1511 GCA_038318605.1 Tepidisphaerales bacterium
GCACCGCTAGGTCAAAATGCACGCCCTCCAACACCTGATCGACGCCGACGAGTAAAAGATCGCTGGCCGCCAAATCACCGACCGAAGGATCGGCGTCGTCACTACTTTTTTGGCGGCAAACCTCGCGCCAATTCATCACCGCCAAATCATCGCCCGCCGCCACGCGCACAGCGCTTGACGCCTGCTGCTGCTTTCGGACCCATGCAATGAAATCAGACTCGCCAGCGCCCATGCCGCGGATTCTACGATGCCCGTATGGTGCATGAGAAGTGCCGCCCCCGGCCCGGCCGAAACCAGATGTCGCATCATCGCGACAACGCAAGGCACCGGGATTCATCGCCGCATGCCGCCGTTCAGATTTCGCGCCGTCAGCCGCAGCGTGCGCGTATCCAACGTCGCCCGATCGGTATTGCTCAGCTCCAGGCCGTTGCGCGCCCCCGGTGTCGAATCGAGAATGCGCACGCGCTTTTGCGGCGTGCTGATTAATGTCGCGATGCTCGTCGCCGGATCATATTCCAACCTCGGCGCCTCCACCCATAGTTTGTCAGAGCGAATCACCACGTTGTCGATTGCCTGAAGGCGTTTGATTCTCGCCCGCGGCGCTTCGCCGGGCCGGGCGGGCGCAGCGGTGTCCTCTGGCAATAGCTCCGCGACCATCTGCTCGGCATTCAATGTAAACGATCGCGCGCCCGCTCCCTCGTCGCGATGCGACACGCGCACGTCCCCGTCCATCCGCGCCAGAAGACCGGCCGGATCGTACGAAAGTCGACGCGTCCAGGTGATGCCGGTCTCGCCGCGCATTCGTCCAACATCCTGCGCCTGTCCCTCAGCCGCTGGCGGCGCGGGTGTGTGATCCTCCATGCCAAGCCATCCCTTTCCGGGAACCAGAAGCCGTCGCGTGGATGGGTCATATTCGATGGTGTCGCCGTTGAGCTGCGATCCCTTGACCAGCGCGCCCTTTGGATCATTCAACACCGATACAACCCGCGCGTTTTCGTTGAGGACGATCGTTTGAATCTGCCGGTCGCCGAATGCGCCGATCTGCGGCGTGGCGCCCTCGCCCGATTCACGCGTCGTGGGGCGCATCGCCAGGGTTACATGCGCCCGCCCGGCGGTGGCGGTGTTGACCGTGCCATCCAGATCGATGCTCGAAGCGCTGACCTTGCCAAGGCAGTCGATGAAATTGGCGCCCGCGTCTGCGTTCATGCCCGTCTGCCAGGCGATATGTACCGGCCGGGTCGCGGGGCGCGTCGCAGGCCCGCTCGCCGGTGTTAAAGTTGTTGCCAACGTCGTGGGCTGCGTTGTTGGCTCGCCCACTTCCTGTATCGCATCGAACGATCCCGGCCCGAGCACGCTGACCTGCCCGGTTTCCCGGGCAAACTGCAATGTGTCGCCCGTCAGAATGCTGCCGTTTTGCACGACATGCGCGGGTTTGCCGAATAGCCTTACTGTCCGCACGCCGGCCGCCGAATCGATGGTCAACTGTTCGGCATCGGCGTTTGCGTCATCAT